>NZ_AFWY03000016.1:0-132533 GCF_000231075.2 Amycolatopsis sp. ATCC 39116
GGGCAGCGGCCGGCTCGCCGCGGGTCTGCGTGCGGACATGGTGCTGCTCGGCGACGACCCGAGCGCGGTGCCGGGTGAGCGGATCGGCGAGATCGGTGTGCTGGCGACGTTTGTCGGTGGCCGCTGCGTGCACGGCGCGGAGGGTTGCGGGTGGACGGGCCAGTGCCGGTCTGACTCACCCCTCGAGCGCGGCGAGCAGCAGCCCGCTGCGCGGCTTCGGGGTGAAATACGCGCTCTTGCGCGGCATGCGGCGGCCCTGCGCGTGCGCGGCGAGCACTTCGGACAGCGGGACGGGCGTCAGGCGCAGCACGGCGTCCGTCCCCGGTCCGGGGGAATGCCCCTCGGGCAGCGCGTGCACGTGCGGGCCTTCCGGGTCGAGGCCGAGTGCCCTGTCCAGCAACAGGTTCTCCACCACAGCGTGGTCCGGTCCACCGCCGGGCAGCGCCACCACCAGCTCGCCGCCGCGGGCGGAAACCGCCACCGTGCCGGGCTCGACACCGGACACTTCGGACACTTCGGACACTTCGGGTACCTCGCGCACCGTCAGCCCGGCGGCGCGCCAGGCGGTGGCCAGTTCGCGTGCGCCGAGGCCGGTGCCGCTGATCGTGCGGTGGATCGCGCCGATGCGCAGGTCCGGTCCCGCGGCCACCAGTGCCAGAAGTGGCGTGCCCGCCTCGGCCGCCGCGGCGACGCGGTGGTTGCCGTCGGCCACCAGCAGGGGAGCGGAGCGCACCGCGGCGAGCAACCGGTCCTGCTCGTCCCCGGGGCCGGTGAGCCACAACCGGTGCGAGCGGCCCGCGCCGTCGGTCAGGTCCACCACGGGCTCACCGTGCATCGCTGCCAGCACGGCGGGCGTGAGCTCGTCGCCGGTGACCGGCACCAGCATCGCGGCGCTCGTCGCGCAGCCGAGGGCCCGCAGCGCCGCGGCGCGTTCGGCGACGACACCGGCGTAGACCTCTTCGCTGTGCCGGATCCGCGCGCCGACCGCGGACGGGTCGACCAGGCACAACACCCCCGCGGCGATCCCGTCGTGCCCGGCGATCCGGTACGGCGCCACCACCTCGCGCACGCGCCGGTAGTCCCGTTCCCGCAAGCGGTCCAGCATCGCGCGCGCCGCGGGCAGCGCTTCCCGCAGCGACGCCGCGCCCGGCCGCCGGTGCGGGTGCTGCACCGCCAGCAGCGAATCCCCCGGCTCCGCGGCCAGCGCCGCGGTGATCTCGTCGGCGTCGGCGAACTCGTCCACGTCCGGACCGGTCACCGGACCGTCGGGCACCCAGCCGGTGCCGATCGCGCGCGCCCATTCCGCCATACCCCGATCCTGCCGGACCGGGCTCAGCTCGCCTGCGACAGCTCCCCGGTCGGCTCGCCGGCCTGCGCGCGGGCCTCGTCCCGCGCCCAGCGGGCCAGGCGCGGCGCGGCGGCCGCGTAGAAGTCCGGGTCCAGCCCCATGCCGGTGTGCGTGCTGCGGACCTCGACGCACTCGGCGTACGGGTCCAGGCACAGCTGCCACGGCGCGATCGCGTCCTCGCGCGAATACACCGCCAGCGCGGGCACCTCCGGCGGCAGCGGCGCGGCCAGCGCCTTGATGTTCTCGTCGTAGCACGGCCCGGTGAAGCAGTCCAGATCCATCAGCCCCGGGATGCCCAAAGTGGACAGACGGGCGAGGACGCGGGCCACCCGCACCACTTTCGGGTGCGCGCCCAGCGGGTCCAGCACCGGGCTGCCGAGCATCACCAGCCCGCGCACCAGATCCGGCCGGCGGATCGCGGCCAGCCGCGCCAGCCACCCGCCGCGGCTCTGCCCGATGATCACCACGCGGCCGCCGGTCTCCTCGGCGTGCTGCTCCAGCCGGGCCTCGATGCGGTCGACCAGTTCGGTGGTGCACCCGACGTTGAAACCGATCCGTGACCCGGTAGGCCGGTACCCACGTGCCCTCAGCCACGCGCTCGCCAGTGTCAAGCTGCGGTCGCCGAACCCGAAACCGGGCACCAGCAGCACACCCAGCCCGGCGCCCTCCTCCGGGTCCTCGGGCCGCCAGATCGGATGACGCATCAGTCGCGGGATGTCCAGCAGTGCCAGCAACAGGTGCTCGCGCGCGGCCGTGCGGATCGTTTCGCCCGCTTCGCGCGCGGGCTGGAGCAGCGTCAACATGTGCGGCCTCCTCGTAGCTGAAGAGACCATTGATCTACCCAGGATCCGCGTGGTTGACACCTGGAGCCTTATCCCACCGTCGAAAGGGGACGCGAAGTCAGTCCCGTCTCCCGGACCGCAGGTACCGCGCCGGGGTCGTGCCGGTCCACCGGCGGAACGCGTAGATGAAACTCGACGCCTCCGCGTATCCCAGCCGCAGCGCCACATCCTCCACCGACAGCGCGCCGGTCGCGAGCATCTCCTCGGCCAGGGCCTGCCGGACTTCGTCGAGCAGGCCGCGGAAACTGGTGCCGGCGTCCTCCAGCCGCCGCCGCAGAGTGCGGGTGCTGACGTTCAGCTCCCGCGCCACGTCCTCCATCGCGAGCGTGCCGCCGACGCGGATCAGCTTGTCCCGCACCTGGTGCGCGATGCCGGAGCGGGCACGGCGGCGGCTGACCAGCTCGCGGCACTGCGCCTCGCACAACGCGACCGTGTGCTCACTGGCCTGCGGCAGCGGCTGCCCCAGTGCGGCCGCGTCGATCGCCACGTGGTGGGCGGGCGCGCCGAACGCCGGACGGCACCCGAAGACCTCCTCGTACCGGACCGGATCGGGTGGCTGGGGGAACCGGAACTCCAGGCGCCGCACGTTCAGGCCGCCGGGCAGGAGGTCCTGCATCACCGTGTGGATCGCGCTGATGTCGCGCTCCAGCAGGAACCGGCGCACGTCGTGCGGCAGCCCGTCGTCCCGCAGCTCGAAGCGCAGCTCCTCGGCGGCCAGCTCGACCACCGGCAGGCAGAAGATGAAGCTGAGGTCGAGGTAGCGCAGGGCGAAGGTGATCGCGTCGCGCAGCGTCGGGCTGCTGATGCAGGCGAACCCGAACACGCCGAACGTGGTGACCCGGTAGCGGACGCCGGCGTCCACGCCGAGGCCCGGCGGGTCGCCCAGCTCCCGCACGAGGTTGCGCGCGACGGTCAGCTCCTGGTGCGCGTCGACCTGCGCCGCCGGGTCCTCCAAGCGCGACGGGGGCAGCCCGGTGCCGCGCAGCAGGGCGTCCCGCGGCACGCCGCGCTCGGACCCGAAGCGCACCAGGAGGGCGACGCTCGCGACGCCGCGGGGAAAGTCCCAGTCCCGGACGGCGACCGGCAGCTGCTGACTCATGGCCGGAAGTATGGATTCCGCCGGTCACCGGCTCGCGACCGGGGTGGCCGAAAATCTCGGTTTCCTGGCCGCTGGTCTCTGTGGCGGAGTGACCCGCAGCACTTACTGTGGAGTAGCCCCACTCACCGCCGAGGAGCAGCATGGCCCGCACCACCGCCCACCGACCGCCCTCCGTCGTCATCATCGGCGCCGGGTTCGGCGGCCTGGCCGTCGCGACCGAACTGGTCCGCGCCGGGTTCCGCGACTTCACCATCCTGGAGAGAGCGGACGAGATCGGCGGGGTGTGGCGGGAGAACACCTACCCCGGCGCCGGGTGCGACATCCCGTCGCCGCTGTACTCGTTCTCCCACCGGCCCAATCCGGACTGGCCGATGCGGTTCTCCCTGCAGGCCGACATCAAGGCCTACCTCGAAGACGTCGCCCGCGAGTACGGCGTGACCGACCGGATCCGGTTCGGCACCGGCGTCGCCGCGGCGGAGTTCGACGAGGCCACCGGCCGCTGGCGGGTCCGCACCGAAGCCGGCGAGATCATCGAGGCCGACGTCCTGGTGCCCGCCGTGGGCCAGCTGTCCCGCCCGGCGGTGCCCGACCTGCCGGGCCGGGAGTCGTTCCGCGGGCGGGCTTTCCACTCCGCGGCCTGGGACCACGACGCCGACCTCACGGGCAAGCGGGTCGCGGTGATCGGCACCGGCGCCAGCGCGATCCAGTTCGTGCCGAAACTCCAGCGGATCGCCGGCCACGTGACCGTGTTCCAGCGGTCGGCGCCGTGGATCGTGCCCAAGAACGACATCGCCTACCGGCCCTGGCACCGCGCGTTGTTCCGCCGCCTGCCGGTCACCCAGAAGATCGAGCGGTTCCGGATCTGGCTGATCTGCGAGTTCCTCTCGCTCGGGCTGGTCGACCTGCCGCTCGTGCGCCGCTACCTGGAACGGCTGGCGAGCAGGCACCTGACCAGCCAGGTGCCGGACCCGGAGCTGCGCGCCAAGCTCACCCCGGACTACGAGCCCGGGTGCAAGCGGGCGCTGTTCTCCAACGACTACTACCCGGCACTGACGCGGCCCAACGTCACCGTCGAGACCGAGAAGATCGTGGAGATCGTGCCGGAGGGCGTGCGCACGGCCGACGGCGTGGTGCACGAGGCGGACGTGCTGGTGTACGGCACCGGGTTCCGCGCCACCGACTTCCTGGTCCCGATGACCGTGCGCGGCCGCGGCGGGGCGGAGCTGGCCGACACCTGGCGCGACGGCGCGTGGGCCTACCTCGGCATCACGGTGCCGCGGTTCCCGAACCTGTTCCTGGTCTACGGGCCCAACACGAACCTGGGCGGCAACTCGATCGTCTACATGCTCGAGTCGCAGGCCCGCTACATCGTGCAGGCGGTGCGCGCGCTGGCGAGCAGGCCGGGCGTGGCGCTGGACGTCAAGCCCGAGGTCGCCGCGCGCTTCGACACCGTCCTGCAGCGCAAGCTCGGCCGCTCGGTGTGGACCCGCTGTTCCAGCTGGTATCGCAACGAGGCGGGCCGGATCGTCAACAACTGGCCCGGCACGGTCACGCAGTACCGGCTGAAGACCCGGGCCCTGGATCTGAACGACTACCGCGCGATCGTGGCGGGAGGGGACGGCGCATGACCGGCGAGCTGGACTACGACGTCGTGGTGATCGGCTCGGGTTTCGGCGGCAGCGTGAGCGCGCTGCGCCTGACGGAGAAGGGCTACCGGGTCGGGGTGCTGGAGGCGGGCCGCCGGTTCGCCGACGACGAGTTCGCCAAGACCTCGTGGCGGCTGCGGAAGTACCTGTGGGCGCCGCTGCTGGGCTGCTTCGGCATCCAGCGGCTGACGTTGCTGCGCGACACCTTCATCCTGAGCGGCACCGGCGTCGGCGGCGGGTCACTGGTCTACGCCAACACGCTGTACGAGCCGCCGGCCCGGTTCTACGCCGACCGGCAGTGGGCGCACATCACCGACTGGCGCGACGAGCTGGCCCCGTACTACGACCAGGCGAAGCGGATGCTGGGCGTCACCCCGTACCCGGGCACCACGCGGGCGGACCGGGTGCTGCGCGAGGTGGCCGAGGACATGGGCATCGCCCACACGTTCCGGCCGACGCCGGTCGGGGTGCTGTTCGCGACCGGTGACCAGAAGCCCGGCCAGGAGGTGCCGGACCCGTTCTTCGGCGGCGCCGGCCCGTCCCGCCGCACCTGCCTGAACTGCGGGTCGTGCATGACCGGGTGCCGCCACGGCGCGAAGAACACGCTGGTGAAGAACTACCTGCACCTCGCCGAACGGGCGGGCGCGGTGGTGCACCCGCTGAGGACGGTGGTGGACGTCCGGCCGCGCCTCGGCGGGTACGAGGTGACCACCGTCCGCACCGGGTCGCGCAGGCACCGCCGGACGTTCACCTGCGAACAGGTCGTGTTCGCCGCGTCCGCGCTGGGCACGCAGCGGCTGCTGCACCGGCTGCGTGACCGCGGCTCGCTGCCGAAGATCTCGAAGCGGCTCGGGTACCTGTCGCGCACCAACTCGGAGGCGATCCTGGCGGTGCGCTCGCGGGACAAGAACGCCGACTACACCGACGGGGTGGCGATCACGTCGTCGATGCACCCGGACGAGGTCACGCACGTCGAGCCGGTGCGGTACGGCAAGGGCAGCAACCTGATGAGCCTGCTCGCCACCGTGCTGGTGGACGGCAAGGACGGGCACCGGCGGTGGGTGCTGGGCCTGCGGGAGCTGGCGCGGCACTGGCGGGAGCTGCCGCGCCTCCAGAACCCGCGGAAGTGGTCGGAGCAGATGGTGGGGTTGCTGGTGATGCAGAGCCTGGACAACTCGGTGACCACCTACACGCGGCGGGGGCTGTTCGGCCGCCGGATGACGACGCGCCAGGGCGACGGCGCGCCGAACCCGACCTGGATCCCGCACGGCCACGAGGTCGCGCGGCGGGTGGCGGAGAAGATCGACGGCGTGCCGCAGGGCGCCTGGACCGACATGGCGAACATCCCGCTGACCGGGCACTTCATCGGCGGCTGCGCGATCGGCGACTCCCCGGAGACCGGCGTGGTCGATCCCTACCAGCGGCTGTACAACTATCCGGGCCTGCACGTCGTGGACGGCTCGGCGATTTCGGCGAACCTGGGGGTGAACCCGTCCCTGACGATCACCGCCCAGGCCGAACGGGCGCTCGCGCTGTGGCCGAACAAGGGCGAGGCCGACCAGCGGCCGCCACTGGGCGCGCCCTACGCCCGGCTGGCCCCGGTGGCGCCGAAGAACCCGGTGGTGCCCGAGGCCGCACCTGGCGCGCTGCGGCTGCCGGTCACGCCGGTCTGAGGCCGGTGCGTTGTTTGGTGGTGGGGCCGGTGGCGGCGATTCCGCCGCCACCACCGAACGCTTGCCCCCGATGCGTTCTGGGCTGCCTCGTGGCGTCCACCGTGCTGCGGGGGCCACGGTCCCGTCGCTCCGGGCGGGGTCGGCTGGCATTGTCCGCGGGACTGCGTCTGGCCTGCTGCTGTCGTCCAGCCTGCAGCCAGGCGACGATGGCCACCGCGCTGCGGGCGCGGGTGCCCGCCGCTGCGGGGGCGGGTTATCCGGTTTTGCCCGCGGAGCCGCGCAGGCCACCGCCGTCCCGCCACTCCGGGCGGGGTCGGCTGGCTTTGCCAGCCGTGCCGCGGGTGCGGACGCATTGCCCACTGGGGGTCACGGCCGCCAGCCGCTTCGGGCGGGGCTTCTGCCTGGTCTTGTCCACTGTCCCGCCGACTCCCGGCCCTCCGGGCCTGACCGCCACAGATCGCCCGCCCCGCCGCGATTGTCCTGTCCCTTCGAGCTGAGGTTGCCTTGATGTCCGATCCGATCGAGTACCCGCCCGAGCCGTGGCACCTGCGTGGCCACCTGCACGTCTCCGCTTGGTTCGTGCCCGTGGGGGAGCTGCCCGAACTGCCGCCGGGCGTGCGGCCGCTCACGGTGGCCGGGCGGGCGGTCGTGCTCGCCGCGTGGGTCGACTACCAGCCGCCCGGGGTGTTGTCCTACCGGGAGCTCATGGTGACCGTCGTGGTCCGCGGCGGGATCGCCGTGACCATCCCGCACATCTGGGTCGACAGCCCGGCCTCGCTGGCAGGCGGGCGCGCCCTGTGGCACATCCCGAAGGAGCTGGCGGACTTCATCCTCACCGACGAACCCGGCTTCGCCGCGGAGGCCCGCGTGGACGGGGACCTCTTGGCAGGAGCGGAATTCCGGCGCCGTCGTGCGCTGCCGGTGCGGTTGCCGCTGGCCTTCTCGGTCCTGCAGCGCGGCCCCAAGCGCAGCGGCGTGCGGGTGGCCGCCCGGCTCGGGGTGGCCCGATCGGTGTGGCGGGTCGGGGCCGGCGGCCCGCTGGCGTTCCTGGCCGGGCGCCGGCCGCTGCTCAGCCTGGTCGCCCGCGACTTCCGGATGCGGTTCGGCGGCGGCCGCCGCGCCGAATGACACGCTTGTAAGTCACCCGCGTGGTCTAATCTGCGCGACGAATCCGGCTACGCGCGGTATCCGTTACTCCACCGGATCAGGGGGTTTAATCGCGGCACGATCGGATCGCGCCGGACCCGATGACCCAGCGTGAAGACCGGTGCTCGCGTTGTCGCAGCGCATGCCGGTGCGGCCGTTCCAGCGGGCGCCGGCGGCGTTTGAAACGTCGTTCGTCCGGGTGAGCCACGGCCGCTTTCGCGATCACCGAACTTCCGGATCACCGGCTGCTAGCGTCTGCCGTGCTCGCGACGGGGTCACCCGGAGCGGGCGGAACTGTAGCCGAGCGATCGGATGAGAGAGTGCTGAAGAAGTCTGCGATTGTCGCCGCTGCCGCGGCCGGCTTGATGATGATCGGTTCCCCGGCCTTCGCCACGCAGGGCGCGTGGGACGAGGGTGGCGACACCGGCCAGCTGGGCCTGCTCAACGTCGACGACGTCGCGAACGACAACAACGTCGGTGTCTGCGACAACAACGTCAACGTCCTGGGTGTCCAGGTGGCGGACGCGCTGGAGGGTGTCGGCGCGACCGTGCCGATCCTGTCGGGCGCTTCGGACGCCGAGTCCGGCGACGCGCCGGACACCTGCGTCGCCGAGGCCGACAACTGAGGTCTGCGCGACGACCCTGAACCGGCTCCGCCGGCCGGGGTGCTGTGCACGGGTGCGGACGGGAATCACTGGTACTGATTCCCGTCCGCGCCTTTTCTTCGGGTTAGTGGGAAACGCGAACACCCGCATTCGGATTCGGATGCGGGTGTTTTTTCGTGCGCGCGAACGGGGGTCCTGGAGCGGCGTCCGCGCGGCCGATCCGGTGCCCCGCGCGCTGCCGAGCCGCGTGGGAGAGCAGGCCGGGGGCGAATTACATGCCTGTAAGTCACACGGCCGGGCTAATTGCCCGATCTTGTCTACTCACCCAGCGTGGTCGAGCTTCTACCTGATCGAGGGGTTTAGACGCTGTCCAACCGGCGCGCTGCACGGTCGATCACGCGGCGTGAAAACCAGTGTGAGCGAAACGGGCGGATAATCGCAGCGCATCGCGTATGGGCGTGCGGAAGACTGGTTCACGGGTAGCGAAACGTCGTTCGTCCGGGTGATGGCGACAAGCCCGCGCATTTGCTTTCGGCGCACCTTGCCTGCTGATAATGTCTGCCGTGCTCGCGACGGAAGTCTCGTCGCGGCGGAACTGTAGTCGAGTTGATGGGGAATAAAAAGGTGCTCAAGAAGTCCGCAATTGTTGCCGCTGCTGCGGCCGGTTTCATGATGATCGGTTCCCCGGCCTTCGCCACGCAGGGCGGGGGATGGGACGACGGCGGCGACACCGGTCAGCTGGGTCTGATCAACGTCGACGACGTTCTCAACGACAACAACGTCGGTGTCTGCGACAACAACGTCAACGTGCTCGGCGTCCAGGTGGCCGACGCCCTGAACGGCGTGGGCGTGACCGTGCCGATCCTGACCGGCGCCTCCGAGGCCGACTCGGGCTCCGCCCCGGACACCTGCATCGCCGAGGCCGACAACTGAGACCGGACCCCACGGGGTCCTGGGTCGACCGACCCTGATCCGGCCGAGAGTCCCGGTGCGGTCTGACTGCACTCCGGATCCCCGGGACGGTTTTCTGGGTGAGAGCCGGCCGGGTCACGGAAAAAACGGGTGCGGACGGGAATTACTGGTACTAATTCCCGTCCGCACCCGGTGTTCTTCGGGTAGAACAACGACGAGCACCCGTATTCGACGCGAATGCGGGTGTTTCGTCGTGTCCGCGATCTTAGCTTCCGGCCGGTTGTGGCGCGACTCCGTCGGGCGCGCTGGTGCCCTCCGTCACCTCCGGCAGGCCGGCCGCTTCGGCCAGTTCCCTGGCCACCACGTACTCGCCCAGCTGCCTGCCGAGCTCGGCGTAGGCGCCGAACTTGCCGTCGTCGAAGAACTGGTCGCTCGTGCCGTCCCGCGGGAACTCAGGGTGGTGCGCGGCGTAGGACAGCAGCTCGTAGGGCAGGTCCCGCCACAGCAGCGCCTTCGCCACGATCAGCCGTCCCACCCCGGCCTGCCCGCTCTCCGGCGGGTAGTGGATCGTCCCGGTGATCACCGGGCTCTCCGACAGCCTGCTGTTCAGGTTGCTGAGCGGGTGCTCCGGCGAGAGCGGCTCCCCGCCGCCGGGTTCGGACCGCCACGGGTCGTCCAGCGTGACCCGCACGCCCAGCTCCTGCGCGGCCAGCGCGAGCGCCGAGGCCAGCCCGCCCGCTGTCGGCGGCGCGTCCGCGCCCGCGTCGATGCAGTAGATCGTCGTGCAGCGGCGGCGGAACAGCTCGACCAGGCCGAGGTTGTCGTAGTGCCCGCCGTCGGTGACGTGCAGCAGCCGGTCGGCGTGCGAGTGGATGCCGAGCACTTCGCGCAGCAGGTAGGGCAGTCGTCGTGCGTGCGGCAGCGCGGGGTAGGCCCAGGCGGCGCGGTCGGTGCGCGGCGGGCAGCGCAGCAGCACGTCCGGGTTGGGCAGCCACGTGCCCAGCCGGGCCCCGGACAGGGCGAGCAGGATCTGGTACCAGCGCGAGGCGCGGCCCATCGACGACGCGAACGCCGCCCCGCTGATCGCGACCGCGCCCTGGACGGTCAGGTCCCGACGGAATCGGCCCGGCACCGACTCCTGCAGCCGCGCGGTCTCGATCCAGCCGACGTCCGGGCCGCCGACCCAGCGGCTGTTCATCGTGAAGGAGACGGCGCCGAGCCCGGGGGAGGTGCGGCCTTCGCCGGTGAGGTTCGCCGCCGCCGCGAACACGACGCGCGGGAAGTTCTCGGCGTGCCCGTAGGTCGCGAGCGAGCTGCGCTCGGTGCTCGGGTAGGGCGCGGCGACGACCTGCCCGTCGTCACGGCGGACCCGGCGCACGGCGAACGTGCACGCCAGCCGTTCCCGGTAGAAGGGGTGCAGGCTGAGCGAGGTCTCGTCGATCAGCCCGCCGACGACGATCAGCACGACCACCAGACCGAGCGCGGCCCACAGCAGGTCCGGCTCGCCCAGCGGCGTGATCACCGAGGCGAACAGTAGCAGCCAGGCCAGGGCGAGGACCGTGGTCGTGATGATCACCAGGAGGCGCTGGGTGAGGCTGGTCGGCAGCGCAGCGGTGAGCGCGTCGAGCGAGTCGCGCGCCTTGGTGACGACCTTGCGGTTGCGCCAGCCCATCGTCGCCAGTGCGGACACGTAGGTCAGCAGCAGCGCGACGAACGGGCTGCCGAGCGTGATCGAGGGCGGGGTCAGGGTGAGCAGCCGGTCGGCCAGCCAGGCGATGGCGGGCAGGCCGAGCGTGAGCAGCGCGATCAGGCCGGCGAGCAGCGCGAGCCTGGTGGACAGGCGCCGGGCGATCTGGCGCAGCAGCGGCTTCGCCGGCGGGAGCCAGCGGGCCACCAGGGAGACCGCGGCGGCGAACACCAGCGTCAGGCCCAGTGACAGCAGCGCGCCCAGCCGGGGCGCGGGGTAACCGCCGTCGCCGGGGAACACGGTGAGCGGGACCTGCTGGTACAGCCAGCCGGCGGCCACGCCGAGCACGACCGCGGGGGCGAACACCAGGAACAGCGACAGCACCAGGCCGCGGGCGATCACACCGAGGGCGGTGAGCAGCTCGACCCGCGTGCCTGCGAGGTAGCTGACGTGACGCCGGACGTGGTCTTCCTCGACGCTGCCGGGGCCGAACGCGGTTTCCGGTGTCGCGACCGGACGGCCGCGGGGCGGCTCCTTCGGATCGGTCGCCGTGGTGAGGGCCTGCACCAGCGCGCCCGCGGTGTAGCCGCCGCCGGAGACGGACACCAGGTACTGGGCGCCGAGGAGCCGTTGGCGCAGCGGCTGGAGCGCGCCGAGCGCGACGCTGGCCGAGCGGATCCCGCCGCCGGACAACGCGAACCCGGTGCCGCCGGTCGGTTCGCCCGGGGGCAGGCGGTACCCGTTGCGCCACCGTGTGGCTGCCGTGGTTTCGCCTTCGTCGCAGGCGCCGTCGGGGTCCTCTGGTTTGAGCGCGGCGGAGCAGACGCCGTCGGGCGGGTCGTGCTTCACCGGCCGCGCCGAGCGGAGCAGGGTGAGCACGATGCCGTGGAGCGCGAGCAGGAGCGCCGGGAGCAGCCCGGCGAACTTGGTGACCGCGGCCGCACTGGCCAGTTCGAGCGGGACGGGGGCCGGATCGCGGGTGGCGACCAGCAGGAACACGTTCTCCAGGACGTCCGAGACGACCGCGACCAGCCCGGCGATGCGGCCGAAGCGGGCGACCTCGTACATCGCGGTGCCCGGCCGGCAGACCCACAGCGCGGCGCTGGTGCCCAGCAGCACGGCGAGCCCGTAGCCGGCGATCAGCGCGAAGTCCCACCACAGGGTGGCCGCGGCGCCTGGCGGGAACGGCAGCGGCTGGCCACGCCCGCCGAGCTGACGCCCGACGATCCCGGTGTCCTCGGCGAAAGCCAGGTACAACCCGGTGCCGAGCGCGGCGAACAGGAGAGCGGCGACGGCGGTCGAGGCCGCCCTGCCCCGCCCCGGGACCTCGCCCGCCCTGGGCAGCAGCTCACGCCAGCGCATCCTCGCCTCCCCAGCGGATCCGCACAGTACTGCGTGGAGTGTGGTGGCGGTGGCTCCCGGTGTAAAGGCGGGGCCGGATGAACAGCCCGTAACCGTTATGCGTGCGCCGGTTCGGCCAGCCCCCGGCCGGACTCGTCGGGCACCGACGGGAGTTCACGTCGAAGGTGGACTCCGAATTCGTCGCCGTGCCCGGTCAACACGAGGCGTGCGTCCTGAGCACGGCGACCTTCGGACTCGCCGCGGACAGACGGCGCACGAGGATCCGCAGAGGCCGAGCACCACAAGCCGATGGCGGACAGCGACGAACCCGGAACGGTGGCGCTCGGACCGGTCAGGTCCGGGATCTCCCGCCACTCGGAGCAGTCCCCGGTTCATGCGGTGAGGCTATCGGCGCCGCCCCGGGGGAGATCCGCGGCCGGTCAGGGCACGAGGACCACCTTCCCGGTCGCCTGGTCGTCCTCCAGGTAGCGGTGCGCTTCGGCGACGTCGTCGAGGCTGAAGAGCCGGTCGACGTGCGGGTGGAGGACCCCGGCCTCGACCTGGTCGACGACCCGCTGCAGCACGGCCGCGCCCGCCGCGCCGCGCACGGTGTCGCTGTGGAAAGCGGTCAGCCTGGTGCCGGTGGGGATCATCGCGATCGGCTCGAACGCCGGGATCAGCCAGCCGCTGAGCGAGCCCGCCACGCACACCGTTCCGCCGCGGCGGACCAGCCGCAGCGAATCCAGCGCCGAGCTCGTGCCGACCAGGTCGAGGACGTGATCAGGGCCCTCCGGCCACGCCTCGATCGTGAGCGGCCCGCCGTCGTCGACGAAGACGTGGTCGGCGACCAGCGCCGCCGCCTAGTGCCGCCGCCGGGTCGTGGCGGCGGTCTCGGCCCCGAGTGCGGCCGCGATCGACGCCGCCGCCATCCCCACCGACGAGGTCCCGCCGCGGATCAGCAACCGCTCACCGCGCGCCACCCCCAGCGCGTCCGCGCGCCCTGCGCCGTCAGGTACGTCTCCGGCAGCGCGGCGAGCGCCTCCCACGGCAGGCTCGTCGTGACCGGCATCAGCCTCGTGCGGTTGCGGGGCGCCGGGCTGAACCGGTCGGACCTGCGGACCCGCCAGGGCCACTCCCCCTCCGTGGTGTTCCCGCGGGTGCTGGGAATCGAGTGCGTGGGCGAGCTGGCGCCGTCGACCGACCCACGGCTGGCGGAGGGCAGCATCGTCGTTTCGGTGATGGGCGAAATCGTGCGGGCGTCCTCATGCGACCCACTGTCGCGGGCGCCGGAGGTGGCGGGCGGGACGAGCGCCGACCACTCCCACACGCGAGGGCACCTGGTTTACGCGGCCCAAGGCGTTCTCTCCGTGCACACCGAGGGCGGCACGTCGATCGTCCCCGCCAACCGCGTCGCGTGGATTCCGGCGGGCTGCCCGCACCACCACCGCGCGCACGGGCACACCGACATGCGGATCGTCTTCCTGCCGCCGTCGCCGGCCCAGCTGGCGCCCGCCCGGCCGGCCGTGTTCCTGGCCTCCGCCCTCGCCAGGGAGGTCCTGCTCGCGCTGACCGGTCCCCGCGACCGGGACCGCGCCGCGAACGCGCGGCTCCGCCGGGTGCTCGTCGACGAACTCCGCGAAGCCGGCGAGCAGCCGCTGCAACTCCCGGAACCCCGCGACGACCGGCTGCGGGCGGTCGCGCGGATCCTGTACGAGCAGCCCGCGGACAACACCCCGCTGGCCGGGCTGGGACGGCGGACCGGGGCCAGTGCCCGCACCCTCAGCCGGCTCTTCCGCCGCGAGCTCGGCATGAGCTTCTACCAGTGGCGGACCCAGGTGCGCGTCCACCACGCGCTCGTCCTGCTGGCCGAGGGCCACGACACCACGCACGTCGCCCACGCCTGCGGCTGGTCGAACCCCAGCAGCTTCATCGCGGCCTTCGCCGCCGTCGTCGGCACCACGCCGCGCCGCTACCGCGCGGACACACGGTGACCGGGAACTGTTAACCGGCGGACAATCCGGACATCGGCGCGCTAGCGTCAGGGGTGATGGACACCCACCTCGAACCCGCCCTGATCGGCCGTGACCACCCGGCCGGCCTGCTGCGCGCCGAGATCGGGCGGGCGGTGGACAGCCACGGCGGGCTCGTGCTGGTCACCGGGGAGCCCGGGATCGGCAAGACCACCCTGGTCACCGGCGCTGCGGACGAGGCGCGCCGGCTGGGGGCGCTCGTCCTCGGCGGCGCGTGCTGGGACTCCGGCAGCGCGCCCGGCTACTGGCCGTGGGTGCAGGTCCTGCGCGGGCTGCGGCGCGCCGCGACCGCCGACGAGTGGGCCGCCGTGGAACGGGACGCCGGGGGCGGGCTGGCGGTGCTGCTGGGCGAGGCGGACCCGCGGGAGACGCCGGACGGGTTCCGCCTCTACGACGCCGTCACCAGCGCACTGGTCACCGCCTCGCACAGCCGTCCGGTGGTGGTCGCGCTGGACGACCTGCACTGGGCCGACACCGCCTCCCTCAAGCTGCTCGAGTTCGCCGCCGGGCACACCTGGTTCGAGCGGCTGCTGCTGATCGGCACCTACCGCGACGCGGAGGTCGAGGTCGCCGAGCACCCGCTGCGGCCGATGCTGTCCTCCCTGGTCGCCAAGGCCCGCACGATCACGCTCACCGGCCTGGAACCCGACGAGGTCGGCCGGCTCATCGCCCGCACCGTCGGCGAGACCCCGGGCCAGGACGTCGTGGCCGAGGTGCACCGGCGCACCGGCGGCAACCCGTTCTTCGTCGAGCAGGCCGCGCGCCTGTGGCACAGCGGCGGATCGGTCACCGCGATCGCGCCCGGGGTGCGGGACGCGGTGCGCCGCCGCCTGTCGCTGCTGCCGGAACCGGTCGTCGGGCTGCTGACCACCGCCGCGGTGCTCGGGCAGCAGTTCCACCGCCAGGTGCTCGCCGCGGTCGCCGCGATCCCCGCCGCGCCCGCCGACCGGCTGCTCGACCAGGCCGTGGCCGCGCGGCTGGTCACCGTGCGCGGCGGCGGCCGGTTCGCCTTCGCCCACGACCTGGTGCGTGAAACGCTCTACGACTCGCTCGGCGAGGACGAGGCGCGTGAACGCCACGCCGCGGTGGTCACCGCGCTGGAGGGCAACCCCGCGCTCGCGGACCGGATCCTGCCCGCCGAAGCCGCGCGGCACGCCTACCTCGGCGGCCCGCTGGTGCCGCCGTCACGGGCGGTGGACCTGCTCGTCGCCGCCGCGCGGGCCGCCTCCGGCCGAATGGCGTTCGAGGAAGCCATCGGGCACTTCCGCCGCGCCGCCGAGATCACCGACGAGCCGCGGCGGCGCGTGCTCGTCCTGCTCGAACTGGGCGGCGAGCTGCACCACTTCGACGAGCCCGCCGAGGGCTGGGCGGTGTTCGAGGAGGCGAGCGCCCAGGCCCGCGCGCTGGGCGACGCGGAGCTGCTGGCCCGCGTGGCGCTGACCGCCTACCGCTGGGGCGACGACGCGGAGCGCGCCGACCTGAAGGCCGGGCTGATCGCCGAGGCGCACCGCGCGCTGATCGGGCCGGGCGAGGCGGAGCGCCCGCTGGAGGACCGGGCCAGGGAGGTGATCGTCCAGCTGGGCAGGCTCGCCCGCGAGGACGGCGACGACGAGGCGCTCGGCTTCAGCCTGTCCACGCTGCACGACTCGATCTGGGGGCTGGGCACGGCGGTCGAGCGCGAAGCGCTGATGGCGGAGCTGGCGGAGGTCGCGCACCGCAGCGGGGACACCGAGACCGAGCAGTACGCCACCTCGCTGCGCTGGGTCGCGCTGCTGGAGCTGGGCGATCCGCGGTACTTCGACCAGATGCGGGCGTTCGTGGCGCTCGCCGAGCAGGGCGATTCCCGCCGGATGCAGTTCGGCGCGCAGATCGACCAGAGCATCCTGGCCGGGTTCCAGGGCCGCTTCGCCGACGCGGAGGCCCTGTTCGACGATGTCCTGTCGACGCCGGAACAGGTGCACCACACCCACTTCCTGCCGATGCTGCGCCACCACCGGTGGTCGCTGCTGCTGCAGCAGGGCCGGTTCGACGAGCTCGCCGAGTTCCACGCCGGCCTCGGTCCCGGCGACTACCCCTACCCGGGACTGCTGGAGGCCACCACCGCGGCGCAGCGCGGCGACGCGGCCGCGGCGGCCGAGTACCTGGCCGGGCTGGGGGAGCGGGATCCGTTCCCGCGGTCGTACCTGCCGATGTTCCTGCGGTTGCAGGCGCAGACCGCGGCGGCCGCCGGTGACGAGCGGCTGGCCGAGCGGGCCAGGGAAGCGCTGCTGCCTTACGACGGGCAGTGGCTGGTGTCGGTGTTCGGGTTCGAGATCAGCGGCCCGGTCACCCTCTGGCTGGGGAAGCTGGCGGCGGCGGGGCGGCGCTGGGACGAGGCGCTGGAGCGGTACCGCGCGGCCGAGCGGTCGGCCGAGTCGATGTGGGCCCGGCCGTGGGTGGTGGAAGCCCGGCTGGCGCGGGCCACCGCGCTGCTGGACCGGGCCGCGCCGGGCGACGAGCGCGAAGCCGCCGAGCTGCTGGACGTGATCGCCGCCGAGGCGGCCGAGCTGGGCCTGCGGCACGTGCCGGAACGCGTGCGGCGCCTGCGCGCCCGGGGCCACGAGCCGGCCGCCACCGGGGAGTTCCGGTTCACCGGCACGACGTGGACGCTCGCGCTGGCCGGGCGCACGGTGCACCTGCCGGACGCGAAAGGCCTGCGGGATCTGCACTTCCTGCTCAGCCACCCGGGCACCGACGTGCCCGCGGTGCGGCTGCTGGACCCGGCGGGCGGCGAGGTGGTGGTGGCCGCCCGGCGCCTCGGCGGGGACGAGGTCCTCGACGACACGGCGAAGGCGGCCTACCGGCGCCGTCTCGCCGCGCTGGACGACGAGATCGACGCGGCGGCCGCCCGCGGCGACGACGACATGGCCGCCCGGCTCGACAGCGAGCGGGCGGCCCTGCTGGAGGAACTGCGTGCCGCCGCCGGTCTCGGCGGGCGCACCCGGCGTCTCGGGGACGAGGCCGAGCGCGCCCGCAAGACCGTGACCGCCCGGATCCGCGACACCCTGCGCCGGCTGGACGGTCGCCACCCCCAGCTCGCCGAGCACCTGCGGGCGACCGTCTCGACCGGCGCGAGCTGCCGCTACGACCGGGGCGAACCCGGCATCACCTGGCGGCTTTAGGTGGGTTTCGGGCGGCGGAGCCGTCCGAACCACGCCCGCAACTCGCTCCGCTACCCGCACCGCCACGCAGGCCGGCGGGGCGACAGTTCCGTGTCACTTGCGGTTGTAGAGCCGCATCGTCAGCGTGCCGAACACCGCGAGCAGCGCTCCGCTGGCGATGAACGTCCACATGACGTCGCTGCCGTCCGGGGCGCCCATCATCAGGCTGCGCACCGCGTCGGACAGGATCGTCACCGGGTTGACGTTCACGAACGCCTGCAGCCAGCCGGGCATCGTGGCCGGGTCGACGAACACGCTGGACAGGAACGTCAGCGGGAACAGCACCATCATGCTGACGCTCATCACCGACTTCTCGGTGCGCAACAGCAGCCCGAACATGGTCCAGATCCAGGAGAACGCGAACGAGAACACCAGCAGCAGCCCGATGCCGGCGAGCACGCCGCCGACGCCGCCCGCCGGCCGGAAGCCGAGGATCAGCCCGACGCTGAGGATGACCGCCGAGGCCGTGCTGTAGCGGAACACGTCGCCCAGCAGCGCGCCCACCAGCGCGGCAGGCCGCCAGATCGGCAGGGTGCGGAACCGGTCGAACACGCCCTTCTCGATGTCGATGTTCACGCCCAGCCCGGTGTACATCGTGATCATCACGACGCTCATCACCAGGATCCCGGGCAGCAGGAACTGCAGGTACTGCGTGGTCGACCCGGCCAGCGCGCCGCCGAACAGGTAGGTGAACATCAGCGTCATCATGATCGGGAACGCGGTGACGTCGAACAGCTGCTCGGGCACGTGCTTGATCTTCAGCATGGCCCGCCAGCCGAACGTCAGCGACGCCGACAGCGCGCTGGGCCGTTGCGGCTGCTCGCCGGCGTCGAGCACGGCGTGCAGGCTTTCGGCCGCCGGGGTGTAGGCCGGGGTCGTGTCGGTCGTGGTCGCGGTCATGCCGCTGCCTCCTCTTCCGCGGGGTGGTCGGTCAGGGCCAGGAACACCTCGTCGAGGCTGGGCTGGCCGAGGGCGAAGTCGTCGACGGTGATGCCGGCCTGCGTCAGTTCGGCCAGCGCGCGGGCGGCGTGCTCGGCCGCGCCCAGGTCGGACTCGCCGCCGCCGATGCGCGCGGTCAGCGACACCGGGTCGCCGCCGAGCTCCACAGTGGACCCGAGCGCTCGGGCCATCACCCGCTGGGCCTCGGCGCGCTGGGCGCCGTCACGCAGGCGGACGTGGATCGAGCCGGCGCCGACCGAGGCCTTCAGCTCGCCGGGGGTGCCCTCGGCGATCACCTTGCCGTGGTCGATGACCGCGATCCGGTCGGCGAGGTGGTCGGCCTCGTCGAGGTACTGGGTGGTGAGCAGGACCGTGGTGCCCTGGGCGACGATGATCCGCACGATGTCCCACACCTGGTTGCGGCTGCGCGGGTCCAGTCCGGTGGTCGGCTCGTCCAGGAACAGCACGTCCGGGGTGCGCAGGATGCTCGCCGCGATGTCGATGCGCCGCCGCATGCCGCCGGAGTAGTTCTTCACCTGCCTGCCGCCGGCGTCGGTCAGCCCGAACGCCTCCAGCAGCTGGTCGGCGCGGCGCCGCGCGGCCGGTTTGCGGTGCCCCAGCAGGCGGCCCAGCAACACGAGGTTCTCGATGCCGGTCAGGTCCTCGTCGATCGAGGCGTACTGGCCGGTGAGGCTCACCCGCTGCCGCACCGCGTCCGGTTCCCGCAGCACGTCGTGGCCGAACACCCTGGCCTGCCCGCCGTCGGGCCGGAGCAGGGTGGCCAGCACCCGCACCGCGGTGGTCTTGCCCGCGCCGTTCGGTCCGAGCACGCCGTACACGGTGCCGGCGGGCACGGCCAGATCCACGCCGTCCACGGCGCGGGTCTTGCCGAACACCTTGACCAGCCCGGACGTTTCGATCGCCAGGTCGCTCATGGTCCTTCCTTCCTTGTTCACGCCACGTAGGGGCGGGCCCGGCGGGCGGCGCGCAGCGCGGTGCCCCACCAGACGAGCTGGTCGAGCATCGGGCCGGCCGCGTGGCGGACTGCCTCGTCCCGCGGGCCGCCGTCGGGCCCCATGTCGAAGAGGTTGAAGCTCACGGTGTTGCGCAGCGTCACGGTGTGCAGCTCGGTGAACACCACACGCAGCTGCTCGACCGCGTACAGCCCGGCGCAGCTGCACCCGTAGGACACGAACGCCACCGGTTTGGCCTGCCACTCGTCGTAGGCGAAGTCGATCGCCTGCTTCAGGGAGGCCGGGAAGCTGCGGTTGTACTCCGGGGTGACGACGACGAACGCGTCCGCGCGGTCGATCCGGGAGGTGAAGGCCGTCATCGCCGGGGTGGCGCGGGCCGGGTAGCGGGCCGGGAAGTCGAACTCCGCCAGGTCCACCACGGACACGTCGAGGTCGTCGCGTTCGCCCGCGGTGCGGGCGAACCACTGCCCGACCTGCTGACCGGCCCGGCCCTCCCGGGTGCTCCCGATCAGGACCAGGACCCTCAGGACGTCCTCCATGGCGGCCTCCTCCCGTTCTCGACCGGTAGGCGCTAGATCGGCCGCTAGATCCGGTCTAGCGGGCGGGGCCCGGGAACCGGAACCGGTCTCGCGGCTGCCAGACGCCGTCGAAGACGGCGAGCCACGTCTCGGTGAGCCGGGCCGCCAGCGGCAGCGCGGCCTCGACCGACCGCATCAGCGCGGCGGCCTCCCGGGGGCTCGCGCCCATCGCGACGGTCAGGTGCGCGCCGACGTCGTCGCCGGACCGGCTGCCCTGGGGGAGGACCGCGGACCACCGCCGCCGCAGGGTCGCGATCAGCCCGGTCAGCGGCTGGAGCGGCTCGGGCCGCAGGTACACGAACCCGTCGTGGTGGTGGCAGCGTTCGAAGCGGACCTCCATCGCGGGTTGCCGTTCGAGCAGTTCGGCCAGCGCCGTGACGGTGGCCTCGTCCAGGTCGGCGGCCGGCCGGAACGGGTACAGCAGCGAGATGTGCGCGGGCAGGCCCCGGCGGGCGGCCGGCGACAGTTCGGCCGCACGTGCCAGCAGCGGGTCGGCGGCCGGCACCGGGATCGCCAGCACGCTGCGTCCGCGCTCGGTCATGGACCGGTTCTACCGCGGATTTCGACCGCAGCGGAAACGATCTCGCGAGCGTTACGCTCGACCACGTGACGGAGCTGTCCTTCGAGCCGCTGTCGCCGGTGTCCTTCCTGGACCGGGCGGAGGCGGCCCACGGTGACCGGGTCGGGGTGGTCGACGGGGAGCGGCGGTTCACCTACGCCGAGTTCGCCGACCGCTGCCGCCGGCTGGCCGGGGCGCTCGCGCCGCTCGCGCGGAAGCGGCCGGTCGCCGTGCTCGCGCCGAACACGCACGTGCTGCTGGAAGCCAACTTCGGGGTGCCGTGGGCCGGGGTGCCGCTGGTCGCGGTCAACACGCGCCTGTCCGCCGGCGAGATCGCCTGGATCCTGGACCACTGCGAGGCCGCGGTGCTGGTGCACGACCCGGTGTTCGACGAGCTCGTCGCCGAGGTGGTGGACAGGCTGGGCAGGCCGGTCGAGGTGATCCGCGCGGGGGAGGAGTACGAGGGGCTGCTCGCCGGCGCGACACCGCGGGCCGAGGCGCCGCGCGACGAGCGCGGCCTGCTGTCGATCAACTACACCTCGGGCACGACCGGTCGCCCGAAAGGCGTGATGTACCACCACCGCGGGGCGTACCTGCAGGCGCTGGCGATGGTCGGGCACACCGGGCTTTCGCCGTCGTCGGTGCACCTGTGGACGCTGCCGATGTTCCACTGCAACGGCTGGTGCTTCCCGTGGGCGGTGACCGCGGCCGCGGCGACGCACGTCTGCCTGCCGAAGGTCGAGCCGGCCCTGGTGTGGCGGCTGATCCGCGACGAGGGCGTCACGCACCTCAACGGCGCCCCGACCGTGCTGTCGATGCTCGCCTACGCCCCGGAGGCCGCGCCGGTCGCGCACCCGGTTCGCGTCGCCACCGGGGGCGCCCCGCCGAGCCCGGCGATCCTGCGCCGCATGGGGGAACTGGGCTTCGACGTCACGCACCTGTACGGGCTCACCGAAACGTTCGGCCCGATCATGATCTGCGACTGGCGTCCGGAGTGGAACACGCTGGACACCGCCGCGCAGGCCCGGCTCAAGGCGCGGCAGGGCGTGGGAAACCTGGTGTCCTGCCGAGCCCGGGTCGTCACCGGGGACGGGTCGGACGTGCCCGCCGACGGCGTGACCACCGGCGAGATCGCGGTGCGCGGCAACAACGTCATGCTGGGCTACTACCGGGATCCCGACGCCACCGCGCAGGCCGCGCCGGACGGCTGGTTCCGCACCGGCGACCTCGGCGTGATGCACCCCGACGGCTACGTCGAGCTGCGCGACCGCAGCAAGGACGTGATCATCTCCGGCGGCGAGAACATCGCCAGTGTCGAGGTGGAGCAGGTGATCGCCGACCACCCGGCGGTGCTGGAGGTCGCCGTGATCGCGGTGCCGGACGACCACTGGGGCGAGGTGCCCGCGGCCTTCGTGACCCTGCAGGAGGGGGCGTCGGCGACCGCCGAGGAGATCGTCGAGTTCGTCCGGGGGAGGATCGCGCGGTTCAAGGCACCCAGGCGGGTGGTGTTCGGCCCGCTGCCCAAGACCTCCACCGGCAAGATCCAGAAATACGTGCTGCGTGACCAGGCGTGGGCCGGCCACGCGTCGCGTATCCGATGAGTAACGACACGGGTTAGCGGTCCACCCGGCGGGGTAGCCGGTGAGCAACGAACGCTGAGCAGGGGTGGGCGCGAATGTTGTGGTTGATGTTGCTCGTACCGATCGTCATCCTGGTCTTCACGGTGAGCCTGCAGAAGTTCGAGGCCGTCATGCTCGAGACCGATCCGCTGCGGGACCGCCGTCGCTACCGATGAGGTGAGGGGATGATCACGGTCTTCCTGGTCGACGACCACGAGGTGGTGCGGCGCGGAGTCGCGGACCTGGTGGACGCCGACCCGGAGCTGACCGTGGTGGGCGAGGCCTCGACGATGGGCGAGGCGCTGGCGCGGATCCCGGCGGCGCGGCCGGACGTGGCGGTGCTGGACCTGCGGCTGCCCGACGGCAGCGGCATCGAACTGTGCCGGGAGCTGCGGTCCCGGATGCCGGAGCTGCACTGCCTGATCCTCACGTCCTACACCGACGAGCAGGCGATGCTCGACGCGATACTGGCCGGCGCCGGCGGATACGTCGTGAAGGACGTGCGGGGCATGGAACTGGTGTCGGCGGTGCGGCAGGTCGGGGCCGGGAAGTCGTTGCTGGACAACCGGGCCGCTTCGGCGCTGATGTCCCGCATCCGGGACGAGGCCGCGCCGTCCGGCGCCGTGGCGCGGCTGTCGGAGCAGGAACGCAAACTGCTCGACCTGATCGGCGAGGGACTGACCAACCGCGAGATCGCCGAACGCATGTTCCTGGCCGAGAAGACGGTGAAGAACTACGTGTCGCGGCTGCTGCACAAGCTCGGGATGCAGCGCCGCACCCAGGCGGCCGTGCTGGCCACGAGCCTGCGCCGGGACCGGCCGGGCCGCCGGTAGCGGCGGCCCGGCCGCGGGTGTTCCGGCGTCAGCGGACGTTGAAGGTGTCCGGGTCGGGCCCGGTGCGCAGGCCCTTCTCCAGCTTCGCCAGCTCGGCGAGGTCGTTCTCGTCGAGTTCGAAGCCGAACACGTCGAGGTTCTCCTTGATCCGGGACGGCGTGACCGACTTCGGGATCACGACGTTGCCCAGCTGCAGGTGCCAGCGCAGCACGATCTGCGCCGGGGTGCGGCCGTGCTTGTCCGCGAGCGCGGTGATCGCCTGCTCGCCGAGCAGCTCGCCGCCCTTGGCCAGCGGGCTCCACGCCTCGGTGACGATGCCGTGCTGGGCGTGGTACTCCCGGAGCTCGGCCTGCTGCAGGTAGGGGTGCAGCTCGATCTGGTTGACCGCGGGCACGATCTGGCTCTCCTGCGCCAGCCGGTCCAGGTGGTGCGGCTGGAAGTTGGACACGCCGATCGCGCGGATGCGGCTGTCGGAGTAGAGCGTTTCGAACGCGCGCCAGGTGTCGGCGTAGCGGTCGGCCTCCGGGACCGGCCAGTGGATCAGGTACAGGTCCAGGTACTCCAGGCCCAGGTCGGCCATGCTCTTGTCGAACGCGCGCAGCGTCTCGTCGTAGCCATGGTCGGAGTTCCACAGCTTGGTGGTGACGAACAGCTCCTCGCGGGCGATGCCGGACTGGGCCAGCGCTTTGCCGACCGCGGCCTCGTTGGCGTACGCGGTCGCGGTGTCGATGCTGCGGTATCCGGCCTCCAGGGCCGCGGTGACCGCCTGGGTGGTCTCGTCCGCGGGGACCTGGAAGACCCCGTAGCCCACCTGCGGCATGTGGACGCCGTTGTTCAGTTCGACCGTGGGAATGGCGGTCATGTCTTTCCTTTCGCTGTCGTTCATCAGTGGACGGCCGGGATCTCCGGCTGCGTCCGGGCGGCCGGGCGCCGGTCGAGCGCGCCGGAGACCAGCGCGACGCCGAGCCCGGCGGCGGCCAGCACCGCGCCGATCCAGTTCGGAGCGGTGTAGCCGAGGCCGTGGCTGATCGCGAGCCCGCCCAGCCAGGCGCCGCCCGCGTTGCCGAGGTTGAAGGCCGCGATGTTCGCGGCCGACGCCAGTGCCGGCGCGTCCCCGGCCTTGGCCATGACGCGTGCCTGCAGCGGCGGCACGGTCGCGAACCCGGCGGCGCCGAACAACGCGATCGTGACCGCGGCGGGCAGCTGCGCGTGCGCGGTGAAGACGAACGCGACGAGCACCACGGCCAGCGCGGCCAGGATGACGTACAGGCTCGGCATCAGCGCGCGGTCGGCGGCCTTGCCTCCGAGCAGGTTGCCCACCACCAGGCCCCCGCCAAACAACACGAGGAGCCAGGTCACCGCGCCGGGGGAGAAGCCGGCGACGCCGGTCATCATCGGGGCGATGTAGGTGAAGGAGGCGAACACCCCGCCGAAGCCGAGCGCGGTCATGGCCAGCGCGAGCCACACCTGCGGCCGGCGGAACACGGCCAGCTCGCTGCGCAGGCTCTGGCCCTCGGTGACGGGCTGGCGGGGGACGAGCGCGACGACGCCCAGCAGGGCGATCACGCCGAGGCCGGCTACCGCCCAGAACGTGGAGCGCCAGCCGAGCTGCTGGCCCAGCGCGGTGCCGCCGGGCACGCCGAGCACGTTGGCGACGGTCAGGCCGGTGAACATGATCGCGATGGCGCTCGCCTGGCGGGACTTCGGCACGAGCGAGGCGGCGACGACCGAGCCGACGCCGAAGAACGCGCCGTGCGAGAGGGCGGCGACCACGCGGCCGGTCATGAGCAGACCGTATCCGGGCGCGATCGCGGAGACGACGTTGCCCGCGATGAACAACACCATCAGGCCGGTGAGGACCGTCTTGCGCGGCACCTTCGAGCCGAGCGCGGTGAGCAGGGGCGCGCCGACCACGACGCCCAGGGCGTAACCGGAGATCAGGAGTCCGGCCGTGGGCACCGAGACGCCGAGGTCGGTGGCGACCTCGGGCAGCAGGCCCATGATCACGAACTCCGTGGTGCCGATGCCGAAGGCGGCGATGGCCAGCGCGATGAGGGCGACAGGCATGTGGTTCCTCGTGAGAGCTTGGGGGATCAGCGTGGGCAACTACCCGCTTTCGCAATAGTTGCACGCGCCGGTTATTGCCAACGACGGCTAGACTAGCAGGCAAGTAGACTGGGGGCCTGCGAGGAAGAGGTGAAGCGTGTCACTGCCCGACGACGCGGTCGAAGCCCGCGCACACGGCTGGCGGACCCTGGCGGCGCTGCACGCCCGGATCGAGGACCGGCTGGAGCGCGCGCTGCAACGCGACCACGAGCTGTCCGTGAGCGAGTACACGGTGCTGGAGGTGCTGTCCCGCCAGGACGGCTTCCACCTGCGCATGAACCAGCTCTCCAGTGCCGTCGTGCTGAGCCAGTCCGCGACGACGCGGCTGGTCAGCAGGCTGGAGGACCGGGGGCTGCTGCAGCGCTACCTGTGCCCGACCGACCGGCGCGGGATCTACACCGAGGTGACCGCCGCGGGCCGGGAGCTGCTGGACGCCGCGCGGCCCACGCACGACCGGGCGCTGACGGAGGCGCTCGCGGCGGCCGAGGAGCTGCCGGAGCTGGCGCCGCTCGTGGCGGCGCTGCAGGCGCTGGAGTTGCCTGCGGCGGCTGGGCGCTGACGGCGCTGACGGAGCGCTGGCGGCGGCTGGGGCCTGCCGGAGTTGGCGCCGGGCGCTGGAGTTGCTGGCCGCCGCCGGTGCTGGCTGGGCGAAGGAGCTCCCCGAGTTGGCGGCGCTGCAGGCGCTGGAGCGCCCCGCCGGTGGTTCGGCGCTGATCGCGCCCGCCTTCGGGGAACCGCCGCCGCGGTTCGGCCGCGGCTGCTCCGTGCGCGGTGGTGGAGGTGGTGGAGGAGCTGCCGGAGGTGGCACCAGGCGCTGGAGTTGGCAGCGGCCGCTGGGCGCTGATCCCGCCCGGCTCGCGGCGGTGATCCCCGGTGGCCCGGAAGGGCAGACCGCCGCTTCGATGTGTGACGCTCGCGGGCTAGTGTCCTGAGTCGTTAATTCGTCGGCAGTAGGCGGCGAGGGAGTCGAGGATCTGGTCGGCGGTGCGGGTCCAGACGTAGGGCCTGGGGTTGGTGTTCCATTGCTGGATCCAGCCGCGGATGTCGCGTTCGAGGGCGGTGACTGAGCGGTGGACGCCGCGGCGGAGCAGTTTGACGGTGATCTCGGCGAAGAATCGTTCGACGAGGTTGAGCCAGCTAGAGCCGGTCGGGGTGAAGTGCAGGTGGAACCGCGGGTGCTTGAGCAGCCAGGTTTTCACCGCCGGTGTTTTGTGGGTGGCCAGGTTGTCCAGCACGACGTGCACGTCCAGCTCGGCGGGCACATTTTTGTCGATGGTGCGCAGGAACCCGAGGAATTCCTGGTGTCGATGCCGGCGTTTGACCGCGCTGATGACCTGCCCGGTGGCCACCTCGAGGGCGGCGAAGAGGCTGGTGGTTCCGTGGCGGACGTAGTCGAAACTTTGCCGTTCGGGCACGCCGGGCAGCATCGGCAACACCGGGGCCGAGCGGTCCAGTGCCTGAATCTGGGACTTCTCGTCAACGCACAGCACCACCGCCTTCGCGGGCGGATCCAGATACAGCCCGACCACGTCGCGGACCTTGTCCACGAACAACGGATCCTTGCTGATCTTGAACGTGTCCACCTGGTGCGGTTTGAGGCCGAACGCCCGCCAGATCCGTGAGACCGCCGACTGTGTCATCCCGGTCTGCGCCGCCAGCGACCGGGTCGACCAGTGCGTCGCGTTCGCCGGCTTGGTTTCCAGGGTGGTCACGACGACCTGCTCGACCTGCTCATCGGAGATCGTGCGTGGTCGGCCCGGGCGCGGTTCGTCGCTCAGGCCGTCCAGCCGGTCGGCGACAAACCGCGCCCGCCATTTGGTCACCGTGTGACGGTCCAGGCTCAATCGCCTGGCCACTTCGGTGTTCGATCCGCCCTCGGCGCAGGCCAGCACGATCCGGGCCCGCAACGCCAGCGCCTGCGCGGTCGTCCTGCGCCGGATCCACCCCTCCAACGTTCGACGTTCGTCGTCGGACAGAGTCAGTGGCACCAGCTTCGGACTCGGCATCACCACAACCTAGCCTGGCACCGAATTAACGACTCAGGACACTAGTCCGAAGTGGACAGCCCGTGCGCCGCGAGCCAGGTTCTGGCCCGGCGCGGCGACGCGCGGGCCAGCCAAGCGTCCTGGACGATCTCGGCCAGCTCGTCGTAGTCCAGCCGGCCGACATGCGCCTCCCGCAGCAGCACCGACGGGTGCCCGCGGAAGTGGGGCGTCGTGAAGAACGGCGAGCGCTCGTCGGCGACGAGGGCTTCCTTGTCGGCCTCGGAGCCGACCCAGAACACGATCACGTCCGGGTAGCGCTCGCCCGTCACCGGGTCGGCCGCGTCCGGGCGCGGGTTGCGGAAGAACACGAACGACCGCCCGCCGACCTGGTAGACGGGCCTGCCCCGGGTGCCTTCGACGCGCTGGACGTGCGGCATCGCCATGGCCAGGTCGTGCACGTCCTGGACGCGTGCGCGCCGGGCGGTCAGCCGACCGCCTCGTCGGTCGGCCCGAGTCCGGTCTCGTCGACCGACGACGTGCCCCCGTCGGTGAGGCGCTGCCGCAGCAGGGCCTTCCCCTGCTCGGCCCCCTTGCGGCTCTCACCCTGCGCGCGGCGGAAGAACTCGGCCAGTTCGCTGTCGCCGTCCCGCTCGGCGTCGGCGATGTACTGCTCCAGGCGCAGCGCGTTGCTGAGGCAGGCCTCGACGAACCAGATGATGTTGTAGTCCTTGTCCTGGGTGCCCGTGACCTGCCCGGTCTCGCTCGTCGACATCGGGTCCTCCTTCCGGGTTGACGGAACCGGGTACCCACGCTGCGCCCGGTGAAGCACGCCATCCGCCGGAATCCTGGCCGCGGAGCTTCGCGATGCGCGAGGATGGGACGGGATTTCCACACCGGGAGGTCAGCGTGTTCGGCAGGTTCAAGCGCAACCGCGCCGCGCAGCCGCGGCCCGTTTCGACGGCCGGGGTGCCACGATGGCCGTTGGAGGCGTGGCGGCGCCAGGACCTCGACCCGGACAGCCCGGAGTACGCCGCGGTCTGCCTGACCCCGGCGTTCCCGGAACACGACGAGCCCCGCATGCTCGACGACGCGACGCTGCGCCGGATCGTGGCGGTGCGCTCGGCGGCGGAGATGGACCGGCTGGCCGGCGAGTTGTCCGCCGACGAGCGTTACGCCGGCCTGGACACCGTGTACGGCTGGCTGGTGCGGGCCTACCTGGGCACGGACCGGGAACTCGAGGTGATCGAGGAGGGGCTGCGCAGCTGCCCCCGCAAGTACGGCGTGCTGGACCTCGCCGGGACGGCGATGCTGCGGCGCGGCCGGGCCGCGGACGCGCTCTACTACTGGGCGCAGTCGGTGACGAACGCCGAGTCCGCCGGCGAGGCCGACGACGCGACCGCCTACGACTTCCTGATCGTGGCCGCGCGCGCCATGGCCGAGCCCGCGGCGGTGCTGGCGTTCGGCGTGCGGGCGGAGACCCAGTACATCGCCCTCGACGACGAGCACACTGACCTGGTTTCGCGGTTGTTCCGCAGGCTCACCGACCCGATGCGCGTCGTGGTGCGGGGCCTGGCCGAGCGGGTACTGGGCTGAGTGCGGTGGCCGCTGCCTGACCGCGTCCTGCTACCGCAGGCGGGGACGGCGGTCCCGTGAACCAGCACCGGGCGTCGCGCTGTCAAACCCCTGTCGCGCGGCGGCGCGCCAGTGCCGGAACCCCTTCGGAATTCTTCCAGCTCCACCGGCCGGCGCGAGCTAGCGTGCTCCCATGTGGGTGCGCCGCTGGCTCGTGCGCGGGCTCGCGGTGGCGAGCGGCTGCCTGCTGGTACTCGCTTTTCCCGCGCCGGCCCTGTGGTGGCTCGCGTGGGCCGGGCTCGTTCCGCTGCTCGTGCTGCTCGCCAGGGCGGGGTCGGTCCGCGAGGCGGTCTGGCGCGGCTTCCTCGCCGGGGCCGGGTTCTTCCTCGCCTTCTTCCACTGGGTGCTACCGCACGTGGGGCTGCTCGCCCCGGTGCTCGGGCTCGTCGGCGGCCTGCTGTGGGTTCCGTTCGGCGTCGTGGCGCACCGGCTGCTGCGCGAACCGACCGCGGGCCGCGCCGCGCTCGCCGCCGTCGTCCTGCCGTCGGTGTGGGTCGCGGTCGAGGCGGTTCGCTCCTGGGAACACCTGGGCGGCGCGTGGGGACTGCTCGGGCTCACCCAGTGGCCGGCGCGGCCGCTCCTCGCGCTCGCCTCGCTCGGCGGCGTCTGGTTGCTCGGCTTCGTCATCGTCGCCGTCAACGTCGGGCTCGCCGTCGCGGTGCTCCCGGGTCCCGCGCGGACGTTCGGGGCAGGCCTGGCCCTCGGCATTTTCGCGCTGGTCCTCGGCTACGGGCTGCTGCGGCCCGATCCCGTGCCCACCGGCAGCCTCCGCGTCGCGGGTGTGCAGCCCGGTCCGGTGGACGGCGCGGAGGAACGGTTCACCGCGCACCTGGAGCTGACCCGCCGCGCCACGGGGCAGGACGTCGTCGTCTGGGGCCAGAGCAGCACCCCCTTCGACCCGGCCACGCGCCCCGGCGCGGTCGCCCGGCTGCGCGCGGCGGCCGCCGCGGCCGGCAGTGACGTGCTGGTCAACGTCGACGCCCGCGCCGCCGACGGGCGCATCCGCAAGACCACCCAGCAGTACGGTCCGGACGGCCTGGCCGGCACGTACGAGAAACGCCGCCTGGTCCCCTTCGGCGAGTACGTGCCGCTGCGCCCCCTGCTCGGCGGCGTGCTGCGCGGCACCGGCATCGCCGAGGAGGACCGCGCCCCGGGCGGCGCGCCGGCGATCCTGCGCATCGGCGAGGCCGGGGCGGGCCCGCTGATCTCCTACGAGTCGATGTTCCCCGACCTGCGCCGCGAGCTCGTCCGCCTGGGCGCCGACGTGACGATCGTGCAGGGCTCGCTCACGTCGTTCCACGGCACCTGGGCGCAGCCGCAGCAGGCGAGCGCCGAAGCGGTCCGCGCCGTCGAGTCCGGACGGTCCGCGGTCCTGGTCGAACTGAACGGCACGTCAGCCGCGTTCGACGCCGAGGGCAGGCGGCTGGCCTGGATGCCGCCGGACGAGCGCGGCGTCTTCGTCGTGGACGTGCCGCTGTACCAAGGCGCCACCCCGTACGTCCGGTGGGGCGACTGGGTTCCGGCCGCGGCGTTCGGCATCACCGCCGCGGCAGCCGCCCGCGCGCTGCTGATCCGCGCGGGCGGCGCTCACTACACGGCGGCGGCCGCCTTGCGGATGACGTCGGCGACCTCGGCCGGGTGCGACAGCATCACCAGGTGCGAGGAGTCGATCTCGACGGTCGTCATGCCGGCCCGCTGGTAGCCGAACCGCTCCACCTCCGGGTTGATCGTCGTGTCCGAAGTGGACACCACACCCCAGGACGGCTTGGTCCGCCACGCCGCCGCGGACGCGGGTTCGCCGAACGCGGCCGCGGCCAGCGGGCGCTGCGACACGGCCAGCACGCGGGCGAGGTCCTCGTCGACGTCGGCGGCGAAGATCGACGGGAACTTCGCCACGTCCACCGACACGTCGATGCCCGGCTCGTCCGAGCCCTCGACCGGGTACGGGGTCTGCACCAGCGCGGACGCCAGCGGCGAGTCGGGGAACCGGCCCTGCAGCTCGCCGAGGCTTTCGCCCTCCTCCAGCGCGTACCCGGCCAGGTACACCAGCGCCCGGACGTTCTCCTCGACCCCGGCTACGGTGATCACCGCGCCGCCGTAGGAGTGGCCGACGAGCACGACCGGCCCGTCGATGGCCCGGACCACCGAGGCGATGTAGGCGGCGTCGCCGGACAGGCTGCGGTTCGGCACGGCCGGGACGCGCACGTCGAGGCCGGCGGCGAGCAGCTCGGGCACGACCCGGGCGAAGCTGGAGCCGTCGGCGAAGGCGCCGTGGACGAGGACGACGGTGGGCGTGGTCATGGGATCTCCTTGGGTTCTCGCGGTCACGGGTGCAGCGCGTCGCGCAGGAAGTCGCCGGCCTGCCGGGTCGCGGCGCGGGCGGCGTTGGTGTCGCGCAGGGCGTCGAGCATGACGAAGTCGTGGATGATGCCCTGGTACCGGACGGCGGTCACCGGAACCCCGGCGGCGCGCAGCTTGTTCGCATACGCCTCGCCTTCGTCGCGGAGCACGTCGGCCTCGGCGACGATCACCAGCGCGGGCGGGAGCCCGGCCAGGTCGTCCAGGGTCGCGCGCAGCGGCGAGGCGGTGATCTCGGCGCGCTGCGCCGGGTCGGTGGTGTACTGGTCCCAGAACCAGAACATGCCCTCGCGCGCGAGGAAGTAGCCCTCGGCGAACCGGTGGTAGGACGGCGTGTCGAACGAGGCGTCGGTGACCGGGTAGAACAGGACCTGCGCGGCCAGCGCCGGACCGCGCCGCTGCTTGGCCATCAGCGTGATCGCCGCGGACATGTTGCCGCCCACGGAGTCGCCCGCGACGGCGATGCGCGCGGGGTCCAGGCCCTGCTCCGCGCCGGAGGCCGCGACCCACTGCAGCGCCGCGTAGATCTCCTCGATCGCGATCGGGTAGCGCGCCTCGGGGGACCGGCTGTACTCGGTGAACACCACCGCGGCGTTCGCGCGGACGGCCAGCTCGCGGATCAGGCGGTCGTGGGTGTGGGCGTTGCCGAACACCCAGCCGGCGCCGTGCGTGTAGAGGATCACCGGCAGGGTCCCGGTGGCCCCGGCGGGCTTGACGATGCGCACCTGCACCTCGCCGGACGGGCCGCCGGGCACGGTGAGGTCGGTGATGTCGGCATCGGGGCGGGCCACGCCCTCGCCGGCCTGCACCGCGTCCACGGTCTTGCGGCCCTCGGCCGGGCCGAGCTGGTAGAGGAACGGCGGCTTGCTGGTGGCCTCGACGAACTCCTGCGCGGCGGGCTCGAGGACCGGTCTGCTGGTCGGGTTCTCCGTCATGCGGCCGACAGTGTCACGCGCGCCCGCCGCCGCGCATCGGTCGATCGACGCAAGTGCGCGAGACCAGTCGGCCGGAGCGCGTCGCTTGACGCGGGTGATGGGTGGGTAGCCCGCGAGGGCGGAGTGTGCGCGTTCAGTGTTGTGGTGCTGGCCCCTTGCGGGCACGGCTGCCGGGCGGTGGGTGTTGGAGGTCCGGGGCTGGGCGTGGGCGGATCCGAGCCACAACAGCTAAACCAGCTCGCCGCGCAGGAACTCCCCGCCTTGCGCCACCGCGGCGCGGGTGGCCGGGATCGACTCCAGCGGGCGCAGCGACGCGAAGTCGTGGGTGGTGCCCGGATAACGCGTCGCGGTGACGCGCACTCCGGCTTCCCGCAGCCGCTCGGCGTAGCGTTCGCCCTCGTCGCGCACCACGTCCGCCTCCGCGGAGACGAGCAGCGCGGGCGGCAGCCCGGCCAGGTCCGCCAGCGACGCGCGCATCGGGACCGCCATTGGCTCGGCCAGGTCGGCCGACCGCTCGGCGTACTGCTCCCAGCACCACCGCGCCTGCCGGCTGGTCAGCAGATACCCCTCGGCGAAGCGGCGGTGCGACGGCGTGTCGCACCGCGCGTCGGTGAGCGGGTAGTAGAGCAGCTGCGCGCGCAGCCGGGGACCGCCACGCCGCTTGGCCATCATCGTCAGCGCGGTCGCGATCGTGGCGCCGGCGCAGTCACCGGCCACGGCGATGCGCGTCGGGTCAAGGCCGAGGTCGGCGGCGTGCTCGACGGCCCAGGTGAGCAGCGCGTAGCACTCCTCGACCGCGACCGGGTACCGCGCCTCCGGGGTGCGGGTGTACTCCGGCACCAGGAACGCCGCACCGGAGGCCAGGGCGAGATCGCGCACCAGCCGGGAGTGCGTGCGGGCGTCGCCCACCATGAACCGTCCACCGTGGACGTACAGCACCGCGGGCCGCGCGGTGGCGGGACCGGCCGGGCGGACGTCGTAGAAACCGACCAAACCGGACGGACCGACCGGCGCCACCGCGAACCGGGCGGGCACCTGCTCGTCCTCGATCGCGTAGCCCTGGGATTCCAGCAGGGCGGTCCGGCCGTCCTCGGGGCCCAGCTCCTGGAGGTGCGGCGGGCCCGCCGAGGCGCGGACCAGGCGTTCCACCGCCGGATCGAGCACCGGCGGGGGCTCGGGCGGCTCCGCGCCCGGCTGCTGCGATCCCATCGGCCTCACCTCTGACCGGGATCCTACAAGCGTGATCGCCGCGGCGGCCATCGACAACGTCACGTTCGGTTCCCTTCGCCCGATCCCATCGGCGAGACTGACCGGGCCATCGCCTCTGACCACCCGGGAGCACACCCATGGACCTCATCGGGCGGGACGAGGAAGTCCAGGCGGTCACCGCCGCCGTCGCCGCGGCCCGGACCGGGCCACGCAGCCTGCTGCTGCTCGGCGACGCCGGCGCGGGCAAGACGAGCCTGCTCACACTGGCGACCGCGCGCGCCACCGTCGACGGCTACACGGTCCTCGCTGCGCAGGGCTGCCCGGCCGAAGCCGAGCTGTCCTTCGCCGTACTGCACCAACTGCTTCGCCCCCTCCTGCCCGAACTCGCCGCGCTCCCGCAACTTCTCGCGGAGGCGGTCGCCGCCGCGTGCGGGATCGCCGAGTCCGCACCCGACCCGACCGCGCTGCGGCTGGGGGTGCTCGCCCTCCTCGGGGAGGTGGCCGGCCGCGGGCCGGTGCTGGTCACCGTGGACGACGTGCAGCTGGCCGACCGCGACAGCTGCGACGTGCTGACCTTCGTGCTGCGGCGGCTGACCACCGAGCGGATGGCGGTGCTGCTGGCCGCCCGCGCCGCCGTGCCGCCCGCGCGCGTCGACGCGAAGGTGCCCGTGCTCACGCTCGGCCCGCTGACCGAGTCCGCCGCGGCCCGCCTGCTGGACAGCCTGCCGGGCGCCCCGTCCGGCCGCGCCCGGATCGACGTGCTCCAGCGGGCGGCCGGCAACCCGCTCGCGCTGGTCGAGCTGGCCCGCGCGGTCGCCGACGGCCGGGACCTGCCGCGGGGCACGCGCCTGCAGGAGATGTTCGCCGACCGGCTGAGCGCCCTGCCCGCCGGGACCCGCCGCCTGCTCGTCTACGCCGCCGCGGCCGAGCACGAGGACCTCGCCACGACGATGGCCGCCGCGGGCGCGGGCGACGACCTCTCCGGCTGGGCGCCCGCCGAACGGGACGGGCTGATCACCGTCGGCCGCGGCCGCGTCGTGTTCCGGCATCCGCTGGTGCGCGCCGCCGCCTACGACGGGGCGTCCGCCGAGATGCGGTCCCGGGCGCACCGGGACCTCGCCACGGCGCTGGAGGCCGACCCGGCCCGCCGGGCCTGGCACCTCGCCGAGGCGGCGGTCGCCCCGGACGAGTCCGTCGCCGCCGCTTTGGAGGAAACCGCGGCGCTGGCGCAGCTGCGCGGCGGCCTCTACGCCACGGCCCGCGCACTGGAGCGCGCCGCCGAATGCACTCCCGATCCGGGGAAGCGGGCGCGGCGCTACGCCCGCGCCATCACCGCCGCCGACGAGTTCGGCGACCCGGCGTGGATCCGGGACCTCTACGCGCAGGTCACCCGGCTCACCACCGACCCCGACGTGCTGGGCGTGGCCGCCGCCGGAGCGGGGCACGGCCTGTCGCTGTCCGGGCACCAGCGGGAGGCGTTCGAGCTGCTGCGGCGGTCGCTGGAGGACCACCGCCCCCGTGACGGCAGCACCGCGCTCGCGCTGACCGGCGTGCTCGCCGCGGTCCGCATCCAGTCCGGCCTGCCCGGGCACCGCGCGCCGTTGGAGACGCTGGTCGCGCGGCTCGACCAGGACGACCCCGGCGATCCCGCGGGCCTGGTCCCGGCGCCGGTGCGGCCCGCGATGCTGGAAAACGTGCTGGCCCAGGCGGATCCGGACGCGCACGCGGTGCGGCTGGTGCGGGACACCGGATCCGCGGTGAACCGGCGCGTTGACGGCCCCGCCGACGTGGCCCGCCTGCTGTGCCTGTGCTCCACCGCGTGGTTCGCCGACGAGCCGGACCTGGCGATCGAGGCGTTCCGGCGGGCCCGGGCCCACGGCGCGCTCGGCATGGTCGTCATGTGCATCCCGGCGCTGGCCTCGGCGATGATCGACACCGGCCGGTGGGCCGACGCCACGCGGCTGCTCGACGAGGCGGCCGAACTCGCCGTGGTGCACCGCTTCCGCTACCTGGGCGCCGACGTCGCCGCGCTGCGGGGCGAGCTGGCGGCGCTACGCGGCGAGACGGCCGCCGTCGGCCCGGAGGCGTGGTCCGCGGTGGACCTCGACGAGAACCGCGCCACCCACGTCCGCTTGCTGCGGGCGGCGGGCCTGGCGGCCGCGGCGGCGGGCGACCACGAAACCGCCTACCGGCACCTGCGCGCGCTCTACGGGGTGGACGGCACGCCCCTGCACTACTTCCTGTCCCCACGGTCCGTTGTGGACTTCGCCGCCGCCGCCCGAGCCGCCCGTGCGGACCTCGGTGAGGCGGCCGCGGTGCTGGACGCCGTCCGCGCCACGCAACCGGAACAGCCCACCACGCGGATGCGGCTGCAGCTGCATCACGCCGCCGCGCTCGTCGCCGAACTCGACGACACCGCCGCGCAGGCCGGCATCGAACGGTCCTACCGGCTGGCCATCGTGGACCCGGCGGGGGAGCAGTGGCCGCTGGAGCGGGCCCGGGCGCGCCTGCACTACGCGCAGTGGCTGCGCCGGCAGCGCCGCCCGCTCGACGCGCGGGGCCTGCTGTCCGCCGCGCACGACACGTTCGCCCAGCTGGGCGCCGCCGGCCTGGCCGACCGCGCCCGCCTGGAACTGCGCGCCAGTGGCGGCGGCGCGGCCCCGGCTCCGGGCGCCGACCCGCTGGCCGGGCTGACGGCGCAGCAGCGTGAGGTGGTGCTGCTGGCGGCGCGTGGCCTGCGCAACCGCGAGATCGCCGAGCAGCTGTTCCTGTCACCGCGCACCGTGGGCTCGCACCTGCACAACGCCTACCCGAAGCTCGGCGTGAGCGGGCGGCACCAGTTGCGGGAGGTCGTCGGCGACCCGCCGTGAACCGGTCAGGAATCAAGAAGCGCAGGTCAGGGCGCCGCGAATAACGTTCCTGACATGACCTCGATCAACACCATCACCCTGGAAGTGGCCGACATCGCGGCCGCCGAGCGCTTCTACACCGCCGCCTTCGGGCTCGGCTCCCGGCTCCGCCTGCGGGCGGCCCAGGAGCAGACCACCGGCTTCCGCGGCTTCACCCTCTCGCTCATCGTGTCCCAGCCCGCCGACGTCGAGCTGCTGTTCCAGTCCGCAGTGGACGCCGGCGCCACCGTGCTCAAGCCGGTCGCCAAGAACATGTGGGGTTGCGGCGGCGTCGTCCAGGCACCGGACGGCACGATCTGGAAGGTCGCCACCCCGGCGAAGAAGGACACCCGCCCGCCGTCCCGCGAGGTGCAGAACATCGTGCTGCTGCTGGGCGCGTCCGACGTGGCCGCGAGCCGCAAGTTCTACACCGGCCACGGCTTCACCGTCGCCAAGAGCTTCGCCCGCATGTACGTCGAGTTCGCCGCCGGGGAGGGCCCGATCAAGCTGGGCCTGTACCGCCGCCGCGCGCTGGCCAAGGACGCCGGGGTGCCCCCGGAGGGCAGCGGCGCGCACCGCATCGCGATCGGCGGTGACGGCGGCTCGTTCACCGACCCGGACGGGTTCGCCTGGGAAGCCACCACGTCCGCGGCGCTGTCCTGATGTGCCTGCACGAACCACCCGCACACCTGCGAACCAGAGGAGAGACCACCTTGAGCACGTACCAGGGCTTCACCGCCGAAGAGCGCGCCGCGATGAAGGAGCACGTCCAGGAGGTGAAGAAGGAGGCTCGCCGCAAGTCCGCCGCGGACAAGGCGGCGGAGGCCGAGCGCGACGTGCTGGCGAAGATCGCCGGGATGCCCGAGTCCGACCGGGTGCTGGCCGAACTCCTGCACTCGGTCGTGGCGGCCAGCGCCCCGCACCTGGCGCCGAAGCTGTGGTACGGCATGCCCGCCTACGCCCGGGACGGCAAGGTCGTGTGCTTCTTCCAGAGCGCGAGCAAGTTCAAGTCCCGCTACGCCACGCTCGGCTTCAGCGACGAAGCGGCTCTCGACGACGGTGCGATGTGGCCGACCTACTTCGCCCTGACCGAGGCGTCCCCCGAGGTCGGGGAGCGGATCGCGCTGCTGGTCAAGCAGGCGGCCTGCTGAGCGCGGTCACCAGGCCGTCCAGCCCGTCCACCCGCAGGTCGAACGAGTCGGACTCCGCGGGCGGGTCGCCGACCGGGCGGTGCACGTAGGCGGTCCGCATGCCCACCGCCTGGGCGCCGCGCAGGTCCCAGGCGTGGGCGGCGACCATGAGGACCCGGTCCGGCGCGCAACCGGCGACGTCGATGGCGTGCCGGTAGATCGCCGGCGCCGGCTTGTGCACCCGCACGTCGGCACTGGACAGGGCCTGGTGCCAGCGCAACCCGGCGTGCGCGTCGAGCCGCAGCAGCGCGGCGTGGCCGGCGTTGGACAGGGCGAGCACGGGGAAGCGCCGGGACAGCTGGTCGAGACCGGCGACGGAGTCGGGCCACGCGGGGTGCCGCTGTCCGGCAGTGGCCAGCCGGGCGATCACCGCCGGATCGGTGATCCCCGCGCGGCCGGCCACCAGCTGTGCGGCCTCGGCGTCGAGGACCTCGGAGCCGGCGTAGGCGCGTTCACCCCGCCCGATGCGTGCCTGCTCGGTCTCGATGTGCTCCTGCCACACGGCGAGGAGTTCGTCCCCGGCCGCCGGTACCGCCTCGCGGATCGCCGCGCGGAGGCCGGACGGTTCGTCGACCAGCGTGCCGAGCACGTCGAAGACGACCACCTCGATGTCGTGGATGCCGGACACGCTTCCCCCTCGTCACCACTCGGCCTGGTGACGATCTTGCCCGCGCCGGGCGCACCGGTCAAAACCGGCGGTCACTTCCGCACGCGGGCGAGGATCCGGTCGAGCGCGCGCCGCACCGCGTCCGGCAGGCCGTCGCCGCGCAGGTCGTCGCGGAACTGCTCGTTCAGGCCGCCCGGCGTGGTGTGCCTGCCGGCCATCACGGTCAGGGAGTCCGGCCGTTCCAGCAGCGAACGGCCCAGCTCGCCGAAGACGTGCGTCACGAAGGCGTTCGCCGCGTCGTGGTCGACGCCCTGCTCCGCCATCCAGTCCACGACGGTCGCCAGGTAGTCCAGGTGCGCGGCGAACGTCGCGGTCGCGCCGAGGAACGTCTCCAGCGCCGCCTCGTCGCCGGGCACCAGCACACTGCCCACGCGCGTGAACAGCTCGCGCGCCGCCGCGTTCTCCGGGTACACCACGGTCAGGCTGCGGCGCCGCGTGGCCTGGGGGAGCGGAATGGACCGGACCACCTCGCCGGCCGGCGCCGACCACGCGCGCAGCCGCTCCACCGGCACCCCGGACGTCGCGCTGACCAGCACGTGCTCCGGCCGGAACGCCAGCTCCACCAGCACTTCCCGGGCGACCGGGGCGGGCACCCCGAGCACCACCACCGGCGCGTGGTCCAGCACCTCCTGGTTGCTCGCGCACACCCGCACGTTCGGGAACCGCTCAGCGAGCGCGGCCGACACGGCGCGCCCGCGCGGTGACAGGAACACCTCCGGCGGATCGTCGCCCGTGCTCAGGCCCTCCACGATCGCGGCGGTGATCTCGCCCGCGCCCACGAACCCGTATCGCATCGTCACACCGCCCGCAGATCCTCTTCGACGGCCGCCAGTTCGGCGGGCGTGCCCTGCACCTTCGGGCCGGTGAACCACTTGCGCGCCGAGGCGAACCACCACACCGCCGCGCCGCCGAGCACGACGAGGAACGCGATCGGCGTGTAGTTGAACGTGCCGACCGTGACCGGGTACGCCTGCGGCAGCATGAACAACACGAAGATGACCGCGACCCACGCGGTCGCGACGACGCCGACCGGGCGGCCCCACCGCCCCAGGTGCCACGGTCCGCGCTCGAACTCCGCGCCCTTGCGCACCCGCAGGAACACCGGGATGACGTAGGCGACGTACAGCCCGACGGTGGCGATCGAGGTCACCGCGGCGTAGGCGGTGGCGCTCCACAGGTAGGGCAGCGCGAGGACCAGCGCGCCGGCCGCGGCCAGCCACACCGAGTTCGTCGGGGTGCGGGTGCGCTTGTTGATGCGGTGCCACACCCCCGAACCCGGGATCGCGCCGTCCCGGGCGAACGCGTAGATCATCCGCGAGTTGGCCGTCACCGACGCCATCCCGCAGAACAGCTGAGCGCCGATCGCGATCAGCAGCAGGAACTTGCCGGTGGTCGCGCCCGCGGCGTCGAGGAAGATCTGCGCGGGCGGCACCCCGGTCGGCGAGTTGACCGCGCCGTCGTAGTCCTGGATCGCGAACGTGAGGCCCAGCAACAGGATCCAGCCCGCGACGAGCGACACCAGGATCGAGTTGACGATCCCGCGCGGTCCGGCCGTCGCCGCGTTCTTCGTCTCCTCCGTCATGTGCGCCGAGGCGTCGTAGCCGGTGAGCGTGTACTGCGCGACCAGCAGCCCGAGCGCGAACACGTACGGCGCGAAACCCCAGCCGGTGTTGTTCACGAAGTGGCCGAACACGAACGACGCGGACTGGTGCTTCTCGGGCACGAACACCAGCACCCCGACGATCACCAGGACGCCGGCCAGGTGCCACCACACGCTGACGTTGTTCAGCACGGCCACCAGCCGCACGCCGAAGGTGTTCAGCAGCCCGTGCACCGCCAGGATGATCGCCAGCAGCAGGATCGTGTGCCCCGGCGTCGCGGCGAACCCGAACTGCAGGTCCAGGAACGCGTTGAGGAACAACGCGGCGCCGAAGTCGATGCCGGCGGTCACCGCGACCTGGCCGATGAGGTTGAACCACCCGGTGAACCACGACCAGGCCGCGGCCGAGCGCCGCGGCGCGAGCTTCGCCGCCCAGTAGTAGAGCCCGCCCGCGGTGGGGTAGCTGGAGCACACCTCCGCCATGCCGAGGCCGACGAGCACCACGAACACCCCGACCAGCGGCCAGCCCCAGATCATCGCGGCCGGCCCGCCGGTGTCCAGGCCGAACCCGTAGAGCGTGAGGCAGCCGGACAGGATCGAGATGATGGTGAAGGACACGGCGAAGTTGGAGAACCCCGACATCGTCCGCCTGAGTTCCTGGGCGTAGCCGAGCTGGTGCAGCCGGGTGCTGTCGGAGTCCACGGGCTCACCTCGGTGTTCAGTTGACGGGTGCGGAAACGGTAGTGCTCACCCGCGCGGAGCGTCAAGGTCCGTCCGGGTGTCCACAACGGACTCCGCTGCGCCGGTCGGCGGAACGTGGCGCAGCAGGCGGACGATCAGCGCGGCCACCACGGCGAGCGCGGCGGCGCTGATCGCGGCGACCAGGTGCAGCCCGCCGGTGAACGCCTCGCGCGCCGGGGCGAGCAGCGCCGCGGCCAGGTCCGGGGGCAGGTCGCGGGCGGCGGTGACCGCGTCGGCGAGGCTTTCCCGCGCGGCGTCGGCGGCCCCGGCGGGGACGGCCTCCGGCGGGGTGAAGCGGCTGGTGTAGACCGCGGCGCCGATGCTGCCGAGCGCGGCGAGCCCGAACGCGAACCCGAACTGGCCGCTGGTCTCGTTGAGGGCGGCGGCGGAGCCGGCCTTCTCGGCGGGCGCGGAGCCCATGATCAGGCCGGTGCTGAGGGTGACCAGCGGGCCGGAGCCGAGGAAGATCAGCGCGAACCCGGTCGCCACGGCGCCCGGCCCGGACGCGGCGCCGGTCCGGGTGAGCACGACCAGCCCGCACACCGAGATCACGAGCCCGCCGCTGATCAGGTACGCGGGCCGGAACCGGCGGGCGAGGACCGGCGACACGACGAACGACACGGTGTTGGCGGCGATCGCGGGCATCATCCACAGCGCCGCGCCGAGCGGGGAGAGTCCTTCGACCAGTTGCAGGTCCTGGGTGATGAACAGCATCAGCGCGCCGATCAGCAGCGTGCCGGACATCATCGCGCCCAGCGCCGTGCTGAACGACCGGTTCGCGAACAGCCGCAGGTCCAGCAGCGGGTTTTCCAGGCGGCGCTGCCTGCGGGCGAACAGGACGGCGAAGCAGATTCCGGCGGCCAGGCTCGCCAGCGGCAGCGGCCGCCAGCCGTCCTGCGCCAGTTCCTTGAGCCCGTGGATCGCCGGGATCACCGCGGCCAGCGACAACGCGACACTGACCAGGTCCGGCTTTCCGGCGTCCGGGTCGCGGTACTCGGGCAGCAGGACCGGGCCCGCGACGAGCAGCAGCGCCATCGCGGGCACGCCGAGCAGGAACACCGAGCCCCACCAGAAGTGCGTGAGCAGGGCGCCGCCCGCCACCGGGCCGATCACCGCCCCGGCCGAGAAGCACAGGCCCCACAGCCCGATCGCCAGCCCCATCTGCCGCGGGTCGCGGAAGAGGGTGCGGATCAGCGACATCGTGGACGGCGCGAGGGCAGCCCCGGCCACCCCGAGGACCGCGCGCGCCGCGATCAGCACCAAGGGGGTGGACGCGAAGGCGGCGGCGACCGAGGCGGCCCCGAACGCGGCCGCGCCGATGAGCAGCAGCTTCCGGCGGCCGATCCGGTCGCCGAGCGTGCCCATCGTGATGAGGAACCCGGCCATGAGGAAGCCGTAGACGTCGGTGATCCACAGCTGCTCGACGCTGCTCGCGCCGAGGTCGGCGGCCAGGTGCGGCAGGGCGAGCAGCAGGACGTAGACGTCGATGGAGACGAGCAGGGTGGGCAGGGCGAGCACGGCGAGCGCGAGCCACTCCCGCCGCCCGGCCCTCGCCGGGATCGCGTGGGTCATGCCAGGTCCTTCCGGTCCGCGGTGGTTTCCACGGACAGGTCGGAGCGGCCGCCGGGTTCTCGACATGCGGCGGGCGGCGGGGTCGGGGTTTGGTGTTGTGTCGCCCGGTCGGGTGGCGGTGGGGTGGTGGGCTGCCGGTGGTGCGGGTGCTGTGGTGTCGCGGGTGGTGCGTCCGGCGGGGCGGCCCGGGCTGCGGGTCGCGGCGCCCGGTGCCGGGTCCTCCGGATCCCGCGCGTGGGGCGGTGCCGGGTGTGGGCGGCCGCCGGGGCCCCTGCTCCCCGGCGGCCGCCGCGCTCAGGCCGCGGCCACCTGCGCGAATCGCCGGGTGACGCGGGCGTCCGTGGACACCACGGGCGACTCCGTGCGCACCCAGCCGTCGCCGCCGAAGTAGCGCCGCACGATCTGCTCCGCCGTGCGGGTTGCCACGGCCTGGCTGGTCAGCGTCGGGTTGGGGCCGCCCAGCGCGTTGGCCAGCGCGGAGTTGTCGGCGACGAACAGGCGCCGCACCCAGCGGGCCTCGGCCGCGTCGTCCAGCACCGAGTCGCGTTCGGACAGTCCCATCCGCATCGACGAGTGGACGTGCAGGATCAGCGGCGGCCAGTCGATCCGGAACACCTTCCGCGCCCCGGCCGCGCGGACCACCTCGACCGCCTTGCGCGCCAGGAACTCCCGGTTCGCCACCGTGCGCGCCGAGCGCGCCCGCTGCCGCACCTCGACCTTCGCCACCGGCCCGTGCTCGTCCGCGGGCAGCGCCGACAACGTCGCCCGGTTGTGCGGCTCGACGTCGTCGTCGGTCATCACCAGGATGTTGAACAACCGGTCCGCGCCGTGGGTCAGCACCTCCTTGAGCTCCTCGCCCATCAGCCGCCCGGTGGGGCCGTCCCACGGGCCGGTGAAACCGCGCCCGTTGCCGTACTGCCCGCGGATCCCGCTGTCGGAGAAGGTGAGCGCGAACTGCTGGATCGCCGGCGGCAGCCCGACGTTCATGATGCCGCCGCGGCCGGGGAAGTCCGCCCGCGCCGCCGACGCCGCGCCCTTGGTCGACCCGGTGTAGTCGTCGAACAGGCCGATCACCCAGTCGAAGTAGTGGTCGGTGTAGCCGCGGCCGACCCAGTCGTTGGGGTTGGGCAGCCCGCTGTTGAACCACAGCCGCGGGTTCTCGGTGCAGCCAGCGGACAGCACCACCACCCGGGCGTCCTCGGTGTGCTCCTCGCCCGTGGTGACCGAGCGCCACGACACGCCGGTCGCGACCGTCTCGCCGCCGCGCCGCTCGGACCGGATGCGCGTGACGAACGCGTCGGTGACCAGCGAGACCGGCTTGCCGTGCGGCGACCACGCGTCGGCGGTCAGCGCCATCGGTATGTAGGAGTTGTCCGCGCTCCGCTTGGCCGCCATGGTGCGCGGCGCGCCCGCCGGGTGCTTGCAGCCCTGGAAGCAGTAGCCGCAGAAGGTGCAGCCGGTGGCCAGCGGCCACTGCACGCGCGGGTCGTCGTGCCCGCTGAACCGGCCCGCGGTGCCGCCGGGCGGCAGGATCGCGTTCTCCTGCGGCCGGTAGGAGTCGCCGGTCGTGGTCTTCGTGGTCTGCAGCGCCATGCCGAGCTTCTCGCAGCCGCGGAAGAACACCGACTCCTTGGTGCCCATCGCCGCGGTGTGCACCGGCAGGGTGGCCTCGACCCATTCGTAGTAGGGCACCAGGTCGGCGTAGGTGAACGGGAACAGGTGCGCGGTGTCGTAGGCGGCCGCGTCGCTCCCGTCGTACCCGGCGAACACGCCGGGGTAGGCGCGCGGCGAGTTGCCGAAGTAGTGCTGCGTGGTGCCGCCGACCCCGGCCAGCTGCCACAGCAGCGAGTTCTGCGGGGTCTCGCGGAACCACGCCGGCCGGGTGCGGTCCGCCGGCCCGAACCGCATGAAGCCGGTGAGCGGGTTGTTCGCGTCGTTCTCGTAGTGGGTCCAGTCGGTCTCCGGGTCGGCGTACCCGCCCGCTTCGAGGACGAGCACGTCCAGGCCGCGGCCGGCCAGTTCCTTGGCGACCACCGAGCCGCCCGCTCCGGCGCCGATGACGATGACGTCACGCATCAGACGTTCTCCACCTTCGTGCGGCCCTGGTAGTACCCGAGGAAGTCGTCCCAGCCGTGCACCACGCCGTGCGGCTGGTAGCCGGACAGCTGCCAGCCGACCGGGCGGGCGCTGATCGTCTTCGTGGCCCGGTCGAACACCGCCCACTCGCAGCTGCTGCCGTAGGCGGCGAACTCCAGCACCGCGCCGGCCACGAACCGCAGGACCCCGGACACCGAGGCGCGGAGCGGCTCGGGCAGGTTCGCGTCCAGCAGCGCGACGAGGCCGGCGTGCGGGCCTTCGAGCTGTTCGAAGACGCGGCACTTGTCGGCGTAGGACAGCCGCGCGAACGGGGAGAGGAACGCGCCGCCGAGCGCGAGCGGGTTCACCTCGGTGGCGACCAGGTTGAGCAGCATCGCGATCACCGTGGACAGCGGCAGGGTGTCGTCGTTCTCCAGCAGCGTGCGCAGGGCCGCGTCCAGGGTCCGCACGCTGGTGAGCGGCAGGTCCAGCAGCGTGGACGGCAGTGGTGTGCCGGACAGCCCGGTGGCGAGGCTCTGGGTGAGCGGCGTGGCGAGCTGGTCCGGGAACGGCACGTACTCGTCGAGGGCCTTGATCAGGAAGTCGGTGGCCCTGGCCTCCAGCGCGCCCGGTTCGGTGCGTGGCGTGCCCTGGGCGCGGGAGTAGGCGTCCGGGCCGGGGCAGGTCATCACGACCAGGCCGTTGAGGGTGTCGCGCGCGAGTTCGGCGAGCACCGGGCGGAGGGCGGCGACCACGTCGGTCAGGCCCGCGGCGCGGACCGGTCGCGGTGCGGCCGTGGCCGTCCCGGGGAGCAGGCTCCCGGCGGCGACCGCGGCGCCCAGCACCCCGATCCTGGCCAGGAAGGCCCGGCGGCCGACGTCGTTGTCAGCGTGTGGCATCGATGTTCTCCTGTGGTGGGCGGCGCGTGTCCGGCGGCGGTGCCGGGATTGCGCCGGATGGCGCAATCCTCGGTGAACCGTTCACCGCAGCCCATGTCCCCGGCGACAACTCGCCACCGCGGGGTTTTGTGCCGGGGGACAAAGCCGGCGCATTTAAGCTGCCGGGGTGCCAACGGACAACTCGGGCATCGACGCCCTGGTCACCGCGCTGCTCGGCGAGCTCGACGACCTCGCCGACGCGGTTTCCGAACGCATCCGCCGCGAGGTCGTGCTCTACCAGGCCGGGGATCCGGTGCCCGCCGGGTCGCTGCGGCAGTCGGTGCGGGACAACGCCGAGCTGATCCTGCGGCAGTTCGTCAGCGAGCACGCGCCCGACCTGTCCGCGCCGTGGGCCACCGGACGCGAGCGCGCCCAGCAGGGTGCCCCGTTGCCGGAGGTGGTGCGGGCCTACCGCGTCGGGTTCGCGCACCTGTGGGACGCGCTGGTGGCCAAGGCGCGGGCGTCCGACGTGGACGACCGGGTTCTGGTCGACTTCGCGGCGACGGTGTGGCGGCTGGTCGGGACCTACACCGACGCGATGGCCGACGCCTACCGGGACACCGCGTCGCAGATCATGCTGGAACGCGAGCACGAGCGGTCCATGCTGGTGGAGGCGCTGTTCACCGGTGTGCTCGGCAGCCAGGACACCCTGTGGGAGGCCGCGCAGACGCTGGGACTGCCGGTCGAGGGCTGCTTCGTGGTCGTGGCCGCCGAGAACCCGGAGCTGGGAAAACGCTCTCTGGTCGGCATCGAGCCGCGGCTGCGGGCGGGCGGGATCCGTTCGGCGTGGCGGCTCTCGCCCGAAGAGCACATCGGCGTGCTGGCGCTGCCTTACCCCTCGCTGGGGGAGCGGCTGCCGGACCTGCTGCGCGGCCGGGCCACCGCGCGGATCGGGCTCAGCCCCGCCTACCCGCACCTGCGGGAAACCCCGCGGGCGCTGCGGCTCGCGCGGCTGGCGCTGGGCACCCTGCCGCCCGGGCGGGCCGACGTCGCGCCCTGGGACGACGCGCCGGTGGCCGTGCTGATCGCCGCCGCGCCCGGGGAGGCCGAGCGGGTCGCGAGCACGGTGTTCGGCCCGCTGCTGGACCTGCCGCCCGCCGACCGGAAGGTGCTGGTCGACACCCTCGACGCGTGGTTCGCCTGCGCCGGGTCCGCCGCGGAGGCGGGCAAGCGGCTCTACTGCCACGCCAACACCGTGCGCTACCGGTTGCGGCGGGTCGAGGAGCTGACCGGCCGCGGGCTGGGCGATCCGAAGGCGGTCGCCGAACTGGCGACGGCGCTGCAGGTCGTGCGGCTGCTGCCGGTGCGCGGCTGACGCTACGGTCGGGTGATGACCGATGACGCAGGCTCGCGTCCCGCGGCGTGGCGGGACGGGTGGACCGAGGGGCCGGACCCGCTGTTCGGCGAGCCCGGGCAGCACGCCGGGGACTACCGGACCCTGACCTACGAGGTGACCGGGCGGATCGCCCGGATCACGTTCGACCGGCCGGAGCGGGGCAACGCGATCACCGCCGACACCCCGTTCGAACTGGCCGCCGCGGTGGAACGCGCCGACCTCGACCCGCGCGTGCACGTGATCCTGGTTTCCGGGCGGGGCAAGGGTTTCTGCGGCGGCTACGACCTGTCGATCTTCGCCGAGCAGGGTGCGGCGCCGGAAGGCCAGGACCGCGCCGGGACCGTGCTGGACGCGGCGGCGCAGGCACGCAACCACGACCCGTCCCGGCAGTGGGACCCGATGGCCGACTACGCGCTGATGAGCCGGTTCAACCGCGGCTACGCCAGCCTGCTGCACGCGAACAAGCCGACGGTGGCGAAGCTGCACGGGTTCTGCGTGGCGGGCGGCACGGACATCGCGCTGCACTGCGACCTGATCGTGACCGCCGACGACACACGGATCGGCTACCCGCCCACCCGCGTGTGGGGCGTGCCCGCGACCGGCCTGTGGGCCCACCGGCTCGGCGACCAGCGCGCGAAGCGGCTGCTCTTCACCGGCGACCTGATCACCGGGCGGCAGGCCGCCGAGTGGGGGCTGGCCGTGGAGTCCGCGCCGGCGGACCGGCTGGACGAGGTGACCGAGGCGCTGGTGGCCAGGATCGCGCTGCTGCCGGTGAACCAGCTGATGATGGTGAAGCTGGCGTTGAACAGCGCGCTGACCACCCAGGGCATCCACAACTCGGCGATGATCAGCACCGTGTTCGATGGGATCTCCCGGCACACCCGGGAGGGTTACGCCTTCCAGGAGCGGGCGCGGACGGAGGGTTTCCGCGCGGCGGTGCGGGAGCGGGACGAGCCGTTCGGAGATCAGAAGCGGGGGTGATCGGCGTTGCGTGCCGTCGCCGCGGGCCGGGTGCGGGGGTCCGGAGCGCCGGTGATCGGGCTGGGTTGCGCGCCGGTCTTTCACGGCGAGCCAGGCGACGGCGACGGTGTCGCCCTCCGGGAGGCCCACCGCGACGTCGCCCGGACGCGGCTCGCCCGCGACCCACAACCGCCGCCGCCGCAGGAGTTCGGCCGCGACGTCCGGCGGGCAGTGCTCGATGTGGAAGCGGCCGCGCAGCCCGCCCGGGAACACCACCCACCCGGACACCGGCCCGCCGTCGACCTCGGTGGCCATCGTCGCGGCGGTGATCGAGGTCCACGGCCCGGCCGCGAGCAGCCGCACCACGTGCGCGACGCGGGCCCGCCAGAGCGCGGTGGCCGCGACGGCGAGCAGGACCGGCACCGGCAGCACCCACGGCAGGGCCCCGCCGATCAGGACGGCCGCGGCGCCTTCGAGCGCAACCCCCGCGGCGGCGACGGCCGCGAACGCGACCGTGCGCAGGCGCAGACGCCGCTTCAGCGAGGACCGGGGCAATGAGCACAGGGTGAGGGTCGCGCGGGCGAACTCGTCACCACCGGGAAGTCCGGCCAGGACCTTCCCCGGGGCGGCCGAGGTGACGTGGAGTGGCAGCGCGCTCGATCTCCCTGATAAGCGGTTCGCGGATCGGCGAGCAGCCGGAGCGTGCGCACGGCCCGTCCCCACCGCACCACGAGGACCACCACCAAGCCCACCGCGAGAGCGGCCCCGAACGCGGCGTACAGCACGTCCGTCCCGTGTGGCGGGTGGTCGGTCAGTCCGATGAGGACGGCGACCACACCGAGCAACGCGAACGGAAGGGGTTTCGCCGCCACGCTGATGCGGTGTTCGGTGGGTGCCGGCCTGAGACATGGGTGAGTGGAAGTCGCGCTCGTGGGTGCGGGCGAGCCGCAACCGGCTGACCGTCGCCGGTCAGACCTCGGCCGACTCCGCCTTTCGCGACTTGGTCTTCGCCGGCCGGGTGCGCGGCCCGAAGATCGCCAGCACGACCGCGCCCACCATCCACGTCCCCGCGATGAACAGGAACACCGCCTGGTACCCGCTGCCGTTGTACAGCGACGACACGATCAGCGGCCCCGCCGCGTTCGACAGCCGTCCCAGGCCGTACGACACGCCCGTGCCCAGGGAGCGGCCGCGGGTGTCGAACAGCTCCGGCGAGTACGCGTACCCGAGTGCGGTGTAGCCGCGCTCGAACAGGTTCACCAGGAACCCGAACACGACGATCAGCAGCGGGTTGAACGTCAGCCCGTAGCACAGCCCGCACAGCGCGATGACCGTGCCGAACACCACCAGGCACCACTTGCGCTCGAACCGGTCGGTGACCAGGGCGGCCAGGTACGACCCGAGCGGCGCGCCGACCGTCGTGAGCGCCACGTAGAACACCGACTTCTCGACGCTGAAGCCCTCCTTGGCCAGCAGCGTCGGCGCCCAGCTCGAATACCCGAAGAACCCGATCGTCTGGGTCACCCACAGGACGGTCAGCAGCAGCGTCGGCATCAGGTACTTCTTGCGCAGCAGCAACCGCAGCGGCGCCTTGGCCACCGGGGCCTCCTCGACCGGCGGCGCCGGCTCCGGCAGCGGGCCCTTCTCCGCGGCGACCTGCGCCTCGATCTCCCGCAGCACCGCGTCGGCCTTCGCGTGGTCGCCGCGGCTTTCGTACCAGCGCGGCGATTCCTTGAGGTGCCGCGTGAACAGCACCAGCAGCACCCCGAGCGCGCCCCACAGGTACACCAGCCGCCAGGACCAGTCGTTGATCGGCACCACGGCGCTCGCGATCAGGTTGGTCACCGGCGTGCCGCAGATGCCGATCACGATCGCGTAGGCCTGGTACTTGCCGCGGTTCGCCGCGGGGTACAGCTCGTTGACGTAGATGACCGCGACGACCGTCATCGCCGACAGCCCCGCCGAGGTCAGGACGCGGAACACGCCCAGCGACACGATGTCCCAGGAGAACACGGCCGCGAACGAGAACACGCCGAACCACACGGTGGTCAGCAGCAGCGCGTTCTTGCGGCCCCACCGGTCGGCGATCGTGCTCGCCACGATCGACCCGAAGAACATGCCCACGAACGACAGCGAGGTCACGTACGCGACCTGGTCGACGGTCACGCCCCACAGCTTGATCAGCTTGGGCGCGGTGGTCGCGAAGCTGTTGATGTCGGCGAACTCGAAGAAGTAGGCGAACGCGACCGCGAACAGGGTCATCTTGTGGAACCGGCCGATCGGCAGCCGGTTCAACCGGTTCAGCGCGTTGGCGTGCTGCATTGCATGCCTTTCCGGGGGAAGGGGGAGGCTCAGGCGGTTTCGCCGGGCCAGTACAGGCGCATCGGGTTGTCGACGAGCAGTTTCCGTTGCAGCGCGGGAGTTTCGGCGATCCGCGGGACGTAGTCGACGAGCAGGCCGTCGTCGGGCATGTGATCGGTGAGGTTGGGGTGCGGCCAGTCCGTGCCCCACAGCACGCGGTCCTCGAACTCGGTCACCACGCGGCGGGCGAAGGGCACCACGTCGGCGTAGGCGTGCCGTTCGCCGTGCAGCGCCGGGGGACCGGACACGCTCAGGCGCTCCGGACAGCTCACCTTCACCCACACGTCGTTGCGCTCGATGAACCGCAGGAACCGGCCGAACTCCGGGCCGTCCACGGGTTTCCGCACGTCGGGCCGTCCCATGTGGTCGACCACGAGCGGCGCGGGCAGCGACCCGAAGAAGTCCGCCAGCTCGGGCAGGTCGGCGGCCTCGAAGTAGAGCACCACGTGCCAGCCCAGCGGCGCGATCTTCCTGGCGATCGTGCTCAGCGCCTCGTGCGGCGCGGCGTCCACGAGCCGTCGCACGAAGTTGAACCGCACGCCCCGCACGCCCGCCGCGTCCAGTTCGCGCAGCTCGGCCTCACTGACCTCCGGCCGGACGGTCGCGACCCCGCGCGCCCGCCCGCCCGAGGCACGCACGGCGTCGACCATCGCGGAGTTGTCCGCGCCGTGGCAGGTGGCCTGCACGATGACGTTGCGGCTGACGCCGAGGTGGTCGCGCAGCGCGAACAGCTGCTCCTTGCTCGCGTCGCAGGGCGTGTACTTGCGCTCCGGCGCGAACGGGAACTCCGCCTGCGGGCCGAACACGTGGCAGTGCGCGTCCACGGTGCCCGGCGGCAGCCGGAAGCGCGGGGTGGACGGGTCGGCGTGCCAGTCGAGCCAGCCCGGGGTCTTCGGCGCGGTCACCGGCCCTGGCCCTTCAGCAGCGCGTCCAGCCGGGGGTAGACCCGGCGGGCGTTGTGCTCCCGGATCGCCGCCCAGTCCTCTTCGGACAGGTTCGCGGCTTCGGCGTAGCGTCGGGTGTCGTCGAAGTGGTGGCCGGTGCGCGGGTCGACGCTGCGCACCGCGCCGATCATCTCCGAGGCGAACAGGATGTTGCGGGCCGGGACGACCTCGAAGAGCAGGTCCGACCCCGGCTGGTGGTAGACGCAGGTGTCGAAGAAGACGTTGTTCAGCACGTGCTCCTCCAGCTCCGGCTTGCCCAGCGCCATCGCCAGGCCGCGGAACCGGCCCCAGTGGTAGGGCACCGCGCCGCCGCCGTGCGGGATGATCAGCCGCAGGTCCGGGAAGTCGCGGAACAGGTCGCCCTGCACGAGCTGCATGAACGCGGTGGTGTCGGCGTTGAGGTAGTGCGCGCCGGTGGTGTGGAAGGCGGGGTTCACGCTCGTGCTCACGTGCACCATGGCCGGGATGTCGTACTCGGCCATCTTCTCGTAGACCGGGTACCAGGAGCGGTCGGTCAGCGGCGGGGCGGTCCAGTGGCCGCCGCTCGGGTCGGGGTTGAGGTTCAGCGCGACGGCGCCGTACTCCTCGACGCAGCGGGTGAGCTCCGGGATGCAGGTCGCCGGGTCGACGCCCGGGGACTGGGGGAGCATCGCGGCCGGCACGAACCGCTCCGGGTAGAGGGTGCTGACGCGGTAGCACAGCTCGTTGCAGATCGCGGCCCACTCGGCGGAGGTCTCGAACCCGCCGATGTGGTGGGCCATGAACGACGCGCGCGGGGAGAAGATCGTGACGTCGATGCCGCGCTCGTCCATCAGCCGCAGCTGGTTGGGCTCGATCGTCTCCCGCAGCTCGTCGTCGCTGATCCGCAGGCCGGTGCGGGCCGGCGCGGGGCCGGAGCCGTTCAGCGCGGCGATCTGCTGGTCGCGCCATGCCGCGAGGGCGGGCGGGGCGGTCGTGTAGTGGCCGTGGCAGTCGATGATCAAGGTCGTTCCTCGCACGTCGTCGTTCGCTGCCCAGTACCCTAACCGTCGACGAAATTGTTCACAATCTCTTCGTCAAAATTGGTGCGACGGGCTTGTCTCTTGCGGAGTGAGCCGAGCCTGGGCTACAGTGCGCTTGATCTCCCGGATGCCGGCCCAGCCGCCCGCGGGATCGTCCTTCCTCTCTCTGCGACCCCCTCTCCCGGCGAACCGCGAGTCCGGGTCGTCCCGTTTTCGGCGCTGTCCGCGTCGTCTTCCCTTTTGGAGCACCACCATGCCCAGTCATGGCATTCTCGACATCCACGGCAAGACCGCCACCCTCGGCGGCACCACTGTCCCCTTCGGACTCGTTCGCGCGCACGGCCTCCGGCGCGGTGACGAGATCCTGCTGGAGGGCCAGGAACTGATTTCGGTCAACGGCGCCGATCCCGGCGTCCGGCGTCCGGAGTTCGACCGGCTCACCCCGGTCCACCCGGACGAGCGGCTGGTGCTGGAAACCGGCCGCCACCAGCTCACCACCCGCGTGCTCGACCTAGCCGCGCCGATCGGCAAGGGACAGCGCGCGCTCGTCGTCGCGCCGCCGCGCACCGGGAAAACCTCTGTCCTGCAAGCGATCGCGCACGCCGTCGCCACCAACCACCCGGACGTGCACCTGATGGTGCTGCTGGCCGACGAGCGGCCGGAGGAGGTCACGGACATCAGCCGCTCCGTGCGCGGCGAGGTGATCGCGTCCACCTTCGACCGCGCGCCGGCCGAGCACACCGCCGTCGCCGAACTGGCTCTGGAACGCGCGAAACGCCTGGTGGAGACCGGGCGCGACGTCGTGCTGCTGCTCGACTCGCTGACCCGCCTCGGCCGGGCGTACAACCTGGCCGGACGGGCCTCTGGGCGCATCCTGTCCGGCGGTGTCGACGCGGGCGCGCTGAACCCGATGAAGAAGATCCTCGGCGCCGCCCGCAACGTCGAGGACGGCGGCTCGCTCACGATCATCGCCACGGCGCTGGTCGGCACCGGTTCCCTTGCGGACACGGTGTTCTTCGAAGAACTCAAGAGCACCGGCAACGCCGAGCTCCGGCTCGACCGCGCCCTCGCCGACCACCGCGTGTACCCGGCGATCGACCTGTTCGCGTCCGGCACCCGTCGCGACGAGCTCCTGCTGTCGCCCGCGGAACTGACGGTGATGACGGAGGTCCGGCGCGCGCTGGCCGGCCAGGATCCGCGGCGCGCCACCGAACAGTTCCTGGAGCAGCTCCGCACGACGCGGTCGAACGCGGAGTTCGTCGCGCGGGTGTCGGCGACCCTGCGCGCGCCCGCGGCGGCCTGAGCGCGCCGGAAATGGGAGGAACTCCGGCGGGCCCGCCCGCTACGCTCCCGGCCGTGAGCGCACTGTTCTGTGATTTCCCGCTGGCCGAGCGCATCGAACGCGCCGAAGCGCGGCGGATGGCCGAAGCCACCGAGAAAGCGCGGAAGCGGCCCGGTTCGGCCGCGTTCGTGCTGTCCGTCGCCGGGGGAGTGGCGACCTTCGCCGAGGCCGGGTCGCCGTTGAACAAGGTCGCCGGCCTCGGGTTCGGCGGCGTGCCGGACGCGGAGACCCTGGCGGGCGTCGAAAAGGCCTTCGCCGCGGTGGGGAGCCCGGTGCAGGTCGAGCTCGCGCACCTCGTCGATCCCGGGATCGGGGCGGCGCTCACCGCACGCGGGTACCGGCTGGAGTCCTTCGAGAACGTGCTGGGCCGCGACCTCCGCGGCGCCGCGGACCGGGTCCTGCCGGAGGGTGTGGAGATCCGGCCGAGCGGCGACGACGACTTCGCCGCCTGGCTCGATGTCGCGGCGGCCGGCTTCGGCCACCCGGACGACCAGGATCCGCCGTCGGACCACCAGTTTCCGCGCGAGGTCCTCACGCGGGCGATGCGCGACCTGTCCGAGGGGAACGTGCGTCGGTACGTGGCGCTGTGCGACGGGGTCGTCGCCGGTGTCGCCAGCATGTGCGTGGTGGACGGCCTGGCCCAGTTCACCGGGGCCGCGACCCGGCCCGGCTACCGGCGGCGGGGCGTGCAGACCGCGCTGTTGTCCGCCCGGCTCGCCGACGCGGCCGGGGCGGGCTGCGACCTCGCCGTCGTGACCACTCAGCCGGCGTCCCGGTCGCAGCACAACGCCCAGCGGCAGGGGTTCGAGCTGCTGTACACCCGCGCGGTGCTGGGTACAATCTTCACAAACTTGTGAAGTGTCTGAAGGAGAGCGATGCCCGGGGTGCGGTTCACCGAAGAGCAGTCCACCAACCTGGCCACCCTCTACGGGCGGGCCCTCGACGCGCGCTCGGCGAACCCGCTGCTCGGCGACACCGCCGCGGCGGAGGCGCTGGAGCGCATCGACTACGACTTCGGCAAGTTCGGGATGAACCGGAACCTCGCCCTGTCCGTGGCCGCCCGGGCGAAGGTGTTCGACGACCTGCTGCGCGACTTCCTGCGCTCGCACCCGCGCGCGACCGTGCTGCACCTGGGCGCGGGCATGGACAGCCGGGTGTTCCGGCTGGACCCGGGCCCGGAAGTGGCGTGGTTCGACATCGACTACCCGGACGTGATCGCGCTGCGCGAGCAGGTGTACCCGGGCGGCCGGCCGGGGTACCGGACGATCGGCTCGTCGGTCACCGACACGCGCTGGCTGGCGGAGGTGCCGGCGGACCGCCCCGCGGCGATCGTCGCGGAGGGGCTGACGATGTACCTCGACCCGGACGAGGGCAGGGCCATGTTCCGGGCGATCGTGAACCACCTGCCCACGGGCGAGGCGATCTTCGACGCGTTCAGCCCGCTCGGCATCCGGCTGCAGAAGCTGAACCCCGTGGTGCGGCGGTCGGGCGCCCGGCTGCGCTGGGGAATCGCCGACCCACGAGAGCTGGAGGCGACGGGCTTGGAGCTGGCGCAGGTGCTCTACGCGCCGGAAATGGCCGCGCCGATGCGGGACCGGGCTTCCCTGACGGTGCGGGCGCAGCTCGCCGTCCTCGAACGGATCCGCCTCTTCCGCGAGATGGGCAGGCTGCTGCGTTACCGCTTTTGAGCGGATGCCGCTTCGGCGGGCGCTGCCGGTGGCGGCGCCCAGGGCACCGGCTGCCCGTCGCCCGCCCATCCGCCGGGGCCGAGGACAGCCTGGTAGGAGCCGGTGTAACCGAGCCAGTGCAGGATGAGGAGGTTGAGGTAGTGCCGGGTGAGCAGCCAGGTGTCCCGGACGAGACCGTCGAGGTGGTACACCTCGTCCTGAGGCGCGTTCGGGTGAACGAGCCTGTTGCGGATGGTGCTGATCGCGCTCGGCCCGTCCAGTGGCGCGCCCGTTCTTCTCTCCGCTCTGGCGAAGGCGGCAATGGCGGGTTGGCGCCGCTCGTCGATACGCGTGTCAATTGACGCCGCCTCGAGCATCGTGCGGATGCGCCCGTGCGCGCGGAGGGCGCCGTACTGGTTTTTGCTCATTCCGCCGGTGAGTTTGAGGACGACCCAGGTCAGCAATTCGAGAGCGGAGAACGCGGTCATCGTGCGTTGTTCGACCCGGCCCGCACGATTGACCTCGACGGCCATCGACAACAGCAGTTTGAGGGTGTGACTGCGATCGGGATCGGCGAACGCATCGTAGGTGCGGGACAGAAAATCGCCGAGGTCGTGGCTGTCGGGGTAGTGCAGCCACGCCAGGCCGCCGTCGCGCCCGGGCTCGCAGAAGACGCTGGCCCAGTGCCGCCAAACCATCGCCCCGGCGGAGTCGAATCCGACCGGAGCGGCGGGCGCCACCCAGCGCCCGAAGGCGAAGGACATCCCGAAGTGCAGAGCGAGCTGCAAGGGTTCCAGTTCTTCAACGGTGAAGTCGGCACCGTCGGCCCTGCTGACCTGCATGACGTGGGTCATCGCGAAGTTGTGCTCGCTAGCCAGCGTTTCCCAAATCCTCGGGTGGTCGCTTCGCCTGTCGAGGGTGAGCTGCCACGGACCCAGTTCGAGACGCGATCGGCCGGTCCATGTCGATCTGCCATCACGGCCGCGTCGCCGCAGCAAACCCGGGCTGTGGACCGGTAGGAGGTTCATCCAGTGGTAGAGCACCCGGCGCAGGGCCGTCTCGTCACTGCCGATGGACTGGGCGTGCAACGTTCCCTCGGTCAGGGTTCGCCGTAACCCGGCCACTTCGTGACGGTCAGGCCCTTGCCGGATTTGCAGGTGGACGTCGGTTTCCCTCAGCGCGTTCCATGCCCAGCGGTCGGAGGGGATCTCGTCGAGTCGCCAGACGACGGCGAGGCGGGATCCGCACGTCAGCAGGATACGGCCGCGCCACTGCTGATCATCTGCTTCGACCAAGGGACCGGCGTAGAGCTGGATGTCCGCACCCGGCTCGTTGTACGGGTAGACGGGAACCAGTGGTTCCTCACCCTGGTCGTCCGTCGGGACTGTGGGCATGGTCCATCGAACCACGGCCCGATCCGCGCGAACCGGACACCGGCCGACCCCCTCCCGCACGAAGGTGGACCCTAACTTGATTTGTTCCAGACAAGTGCTCTAGGGTCTGCCGCGTGACGTCGGAGGACTTCGAGGCGCAGCTGCGGGCTGTCTCGTTGCGTGTGACCCGGCCCCGCCTGGCGGTGCTGTCCGCGCTGCGCGACCACCCGCACGTCGACACCGAGAAGGTGATCGAGCTGGTGCGCGCCGACCTCCCGACCGTCTCGCACCAGGCCGTCTACGACGTCCTGCGCGCACTCACCGACGCCGGCCTGATCCGGCGCATCCAGCCGGCCGGCGCGAACGCCCGCTACGAGTCCCGGGTGGGCGACAACCACCACCACGTCGTCTGCCGCTCCTGCGGTGCGATCGCCGACGTCGACTGCACCGTCGGCCACGCCCCCTGTCTCACCGCCTCGGACGACCACGGCTTCGTGATCGACCAGGCGGAGGTCGTCTTTTGGGGCGTGTGCCCCGACTGCTCGGCCGCCGCAGTTCCCAACGAAACCGCCAGCTCGGAAGGCAAGTAGATGAGCGACACCCAGGACAACACCCCCTCGAGCGCGCAGGGGGTGGACAAGAAGGCGGCGGCCGGGTGCCCGGTCGCGCACGACTCGGTGACCTCGCACGGCAGCGAGAGCGAGAACCCGGCCATCGACTCGCCGACCCCGAAGTCGAGCGGGCGTCCGCGGACCAACCGCGACTGGTGGCCCAACCAGCTCGACCTGTCGGTGCTGCACGCCCACGACTCCAAGAGCAACCCGCTGGGCAAGGACTTCAACTACGCCAAGGAGTTCGCCAAGCTCGACGTCGACGCCCTCAAGCGCGACATCGAGGAGGTGCTCACCACCTCGCAGGACTGGTGGCCCGCCGACTTCGGCCACTACGGCGGCCTGATGATCCGCATGAGCTGGCACTCCGCGGGCACCTACCGCATCCACGACGGCCGCGGCGGCGCCGGTGACGGCGCGCAGCGCTTCGCCCCGCTGAACAGCTGGCCGGACAACGCCAACCTGGACAAGGCGCGCCGCCTGCTGTGGCCGGTCAAGCAGAAGTACGGCCAGAAGATCTCCTGGGCCGACCTGCTCGTGCTCGCGGGCAACGTGGCGCTGGAGTCGATGGGCTTCAAGACCTTCGGCTTCGGCTTCGGCCGCGAGGACGTCTGGGAGACCGAGGAGGTCTACTGGGGCCCCGAGGACGACTGGCTGGGCGACGAGCGCTACGTCACCGACTCGGAGATGGTGCCCGAGCTCGGCGCCACCGAGATGGGCCTCATCTACGTCAACCCGGAGGGCCCGCGCGGCAGTGCCGACTACATGGCGGCGGCGCACTTCATCCGCGAGACCTTCGGCCGCATGGCGATGAACGACGAGGAGACCGTCGCCCTCATCGCCGGTGGCCACACCTTCGGCAAGACCCACGGCGCCGGTATCGCCGACGACCACGTCGGCCCGGAGCCGGAGGCCGCCCCGCTGGAGGCGCAGGGCCTCGGCTGGCTGAGCACCCACGGCAGCGGCAAGGGCCCGGACACGATCACCAGTGGTCTCGAGGTGACGTGGACCGACAAGCCGACCCAGTGGAGCAACCGCTTCTTCGAGATCCTGTTCGGCTACGAGTGGGAGCTCACCACGAGCCCCGGCGGCGCCAAGCAGTACGTGGCGAAGGACGCTCCGGAGATCATCCCGGACCCCTACTACCCGAACAAGAAGTACAAGCCGACCATGCTGACCACGGACCTGGCGCTGCGGTTCGACCCGGTCTACGGCAAGATCTCGCGCCGGTTCCTGGAGAACCCGGACGAGTTCGCGCTGGCGTTCGCCAAGGCCTGGTACAAGCTGCTGCACCGCGACATGGGCCCGATCAGCCGCTACCTCGGCCCGTGGGTCGCCGAGCCGCAGCTGTGGCAGGACCCGGTGCCCGCCGTCGACCACGAGCTCGTGGGCGAGTCCGACATCGCCGCGCTGAAGGCGAAGGTCCTGGAGTCCGGCCTGACCACCCAGCAGCTGGTCACCACCGCGTGGGCGTCGGCGGCGAGCTTCCGCTCCACCGACAAGCGCGGTGGCGCGAACGGCGCCCGCATCCGGCTCGAGCCGCAGCGCAACTGGGAGGTCAACCAGCCCGAGCAGCTCGCGCCGGTGCTGGAGAAGCTCGAGGCCATCCAGCGCGAGTTCAACGAGGCGGGCGGCGCGAAGATCTCGCTGGCCGACCTGATCGTGCTGGCCGGCTCGGCCGCCGTCGAGAAGGCCGCGCGTGACGCGGGCGTCGAGGTGACCGTGCCGTTCCACCCGGGCCGCACCGACGCCAGCCAGGAGCAGACCGACGTCGAGTCGTTCAAGGTGCTGGAGCCGCGCGCCGACGGGTTCCGCAACTACCTGCGGGCCGGGGAGAAGCTCCAGCCGGAGGTCCTGCTGGTCGACCGCGCCTACATCCTGGACCTGACCGCGCCGGAGATGACAGTCCTGGTCGGCGGCCTGCGCTCGCTGGGCGCCAACTACGGCGGCGCCAAGCACGGCGTGCTCACCGACCGGCCGGGCGTGCTCACCAACGACTTCTTCACCAACCTGCTCGCGCCGGGCACCCGGTGGAAGGCGTCGGAGTCGGAGGAGAACGTCTACGAGATCCGCGACGTGGCGACCGACGAGCTGAAGTGGACGGCCACCCCGGTCGACCTGATCTTCGGCTCCAACTCGCAGCTGCGGGCCCTCTCGGAGGTCTACGCCAGCGACGACGCGCGCGAGAAGTTCGTCAACGACTTCGTCGCGGCCTGGACGAAGGTCATGGAACTGGACCGGTTCGACCTGGCCTGATCCGGTCTCCGCAGCGGCGAGCCCGGCTGATCCTCCGGATCGGCCGGGCTCGTCCCGTTGTGCCGAGGTTCGCCGGACCGGGCTGGGCGAGGTCGCCCCCCGACGGCCGGCCCGTCGTCACCTCAAGCGCAGAAGTAGCGGACCGGCGCCCCGGCGCGTCAAGCTGGGGGAGTGACGGACGGGCGGATCCGGCTCGCGGAGGTCCTGGCGGCGTTGTCGATCGCCACGGACCTCGGGCTCGGGCAGCCCGCCGGGCACGCCGCCCGCACCTGCCTGCTCGCGATGCGGCTCGCCCGCGCGCTCGGCGTCGGCGGCGCCGAACTGTCCGATGTCTACTACGTGTCGCTGCTGCGGTACATCGGCTGCACCGCGGACGCGTTCGAGGTGGCGGCGCTGGCCGGCGACGAGATCGGCATCGCCGCGGCGGTGGGCCCGGCCGTGATGGGGGAACCGGCCGAGGAGGCCGCCGCCGTCGCGCTGCCGGGCGGGAACGCGGCCAAGGCCGTGGTGATGGCGACGCACTGCGAGGCCGCCGAGTTGCTGGCCGGACGGCTGGGGCTCGGCGCCGGGGTGCTCACCGCCCTGCGGCACGGGTTCGAGCGGTGGGACGGCAGGGGCAACCCGGCCGGGCTGGCCGCGGAGGCGGTGCCGCTGCCGGTCCGCGTCGCCGTCGTCGCCCGGGACGCGGAGCTGTGGCACCGGCGGGCCGGGTACGCGGCGACAGCCGAGGTGCTGCGTCACCGTCGCGGCCGCGCCTACGACCCGGCCGTGGTCGACGCGATCCTCGGCGGCGGTGAGCCGATGCTGGCCGGGACCGCCGTGCCCCCGTGGGAGGAGGTCCTGGCGGCCGAACCGGCTCCGGTCCACATCGGAGGCGACCGGCTGGACACCCTGCTGGCGGTGGCCGCCGACTTCGCCGACCTGAAGATCCCCTACGCGCTCGGGCACTCCCGGCAGGTGGCGCGGCTGGCCGAAGCCGCCGCCCGCGACGCGGGACTCGGCGACGAGTGCGCGGTCCGGCTACGGCGCGCGGGGCTGCTGCACGATCTCGGCCGCACCGGCATCAGCAACGTCGTCTGGGACCAGTCCCGGCCGCTGTCGGCCGACGAGTGGGAACGCGTCCGCCTGCACCCCTACCTCACCGAACGCATCCTGGAGCGCACCGCGTTGCTGCGCCCGCTGGCCCGCCTGGCCGGGGCCCACCACGAGCGGCTCGACGGCGGTGGCTACCACCGCGGCAGTCCCGGTTCCGCGCTCGGCATGGCCGAGCGGGTCCTGGCCGCCGCGGACTGCTACCAGGCGATGCTCCAGCAGCGGCCGCACCGGCGGGCGCGAACCCCGGCGGAGGCGGCGCGGGAGCTGGCTGCCGAGGTCGCCGACGGCCGGCTCGATCCGCGGGCGGCGGCCGCGGTGACGGCGGCGGCCGGGCAGACCTCGGTGCGGCTGCCGTCCCGCTGGCCCGGCGGCCTCACCGACCGGGAGGTGGACGTGCTGCGGCTGGCCTGCCGTGGACTGTCCAAGCCGCAGGTCGCCCAGGCGTTGTGCATTTCGGTCAAGACGGTGGGCCGTCACCTGGAGAACAGCTACGCGAAGATCGGGGTGTCCAGCCGCGCCGGAGCGGCCCTCTACGCCGTGCACCACGGCCTCCTCGGCGAGACCGGGTGAAAGATGGGGCGATCGCCCGAGGCGAGGACCGGCCCGCCCGCCGCAGACTTCCCCCATGCGAACCACACTCTGCGATCTGCTCGGCATCGAGGTTCCGATCATCAGCGCCCCGTTCGGCCCGTTCGACTCGGTCGGCCTCGCGGCCGCCGTGTGCGAGGCCGGCGGGCTGGGCAGCCTGGGCACGGCGATCCGGCCACTGCCCGACCTGCGCGAGCAGTGGCGCCGGCTGCGGGAACGCACCGCGCGGCCCTTCGCCATCAACCACACCACCCGGCCCTTCGACGAGGAGGTGTTCGCCGCGAGCCTGCGGGCGCGCCCGTCGGTGATCTCCTTCCACCTGGGCGACCCCGGCGACCTCGTGAAGCGGGCGCACGACGCCGGTTGCGCCTGGGTGCAGCAGGTGATGGACGTCGACCAGGCGCGCCAGGCCCTCGACCGCGGCGCCGACGTGCTGATCGCCCAGGGCACCGAGGCGGGCGGGCACAGCGGCTTCATCGGAACACTGGCGCTGGTCCCGCAGGTGGTGGACGTCGCGGGGGCGGTGCCCGTGGTGGCCGCGGGCGGGATCGCCGACGGCCGCGGCCTGGCCGCGGCGCTCGCGCTCGGCGCGCAGGGTGTGGCGATGGGCACCCGGTTCCTCGCCACCACCGAGATGGCGATCAGTCCCGAGTGGAAGCAGCTGCTCGTCGAGGCCGGTTCCCGCGACGCGGTGCACGAGGACCTGCTCGACGTGCTGCTGCCGCCGTACAACCGGCCGCGCCACCCCGCGCAGGGGCGCCTGCTGCGCACCCCGTTCCTGCGCGAGTGGGCGGACCGGCGGGACGAGCTCCCCGAACGGATCGGCGAGATCGGCCGCGAGGTGGTCGCGGCCGTCCTGACCGGGCGGGGCCACGAGTACCTGCCGTTCGCGGGGCAGTCCGTCGGCCTGATCGGGGATGTCCGTCCCGCGGCACAGGTCGTGCGTGACGTCGTCAGCGAGGCTGAAACGATCCTGTCCGCGCTGGGGCGGGACCGGGCACCGCGGCCGGCCGCGGGAGCGCCCGTCCCGTCCCGGTGACGCGTGCCAGGATCGACGGCCGCATCAGGGCGGACGGCGGGTCCAGGAACGCGCTCACCCGCATGAACTGCGCCGCCACCACCGGATCCTCTTCGGCGGCGGTGAGCACCTTCGCCACGTACCGGTTGACCAGCCGCACGGGCAGCGGTCGCGGCGCCTCGATCTGCGGCAGCGCCAGGTCGCTGCCCACCGACAGCTTCCACGCCACGCCGATCGGTTTCGCCGCGGCGCGGAAGAACCGCCGGGCCAGGTGCCGATCGCCCTGGCGCAGGCAGTCCCGCAGCGCCAGCGCCTCCAGCGCGGCGACGGACATGCCCTGCCCGTAGATCGGGTTGAAGCTGCAGATCGCGTCGCCGAACACGAGCAGGCCGTCCGGGAAGCGGCGAAGCTTGTCGTAGCGGCGCCAGCGGCTCGCCGGGAAGGCGAAGGTGGCCACGTCGGACAGCGGCTCGGCCGTCCGCAGCGCCTCGATCAGGTGCGGGGGCGCGCACTGGGCGGCGAAGTCGACCATGGCGTCGTACCGGGGTGACGGGTGGTCACCGGCGTAACCGGCGACGGTGAACAACCAGGTGTCGTCCTCGTAGGCGAACAGCGCCATGCCGTTGGGCCGCTCCGGGGTGGCGCCGACGACGACCAGCGTCTCCGGGACCGCACCGGGCCGCAGCCGCACCAGGCGGCTGGTGTACCGCAGCTGCACCGGGACTTCGACCTCGGCCGGCCGCCGGTAGCCGAGCTCGGCCAGCCAGGCCGGCGTGCGCGCGCCGCGGCCGAGCGCGTCGACCACCAGGTCCGCGCTCAGAACCTCCTCGGCGCTGCCCGGCGCCCGCCCCTGGAGGCGCACACCGGTGACGCGGTCACCGGCCGCGGTGGCGGTCAGGCCGGTCACGTCGCAGCCGTCGCGAAGGTCAACAGTGGACAGTCGCCGGAGCCGGTTGCGCACGTGGGTCTCGAGGAACGGCCTGCTCGGCTGGTGCATCGGCGGCAGCTCCATCTCCGGCGACAGCCGGTGCCCGCCGGGGGAGAAGTGCAACCGCGAGTAGTCGGTCAGCACCGTGCCGCCGTCGGCGACGAGCTCGCCGAGCAATCCGGGGAACAACTCCTCCACGATCTCCCCGCCCCGCGGCAGCAGCGCGTGGACGTGCCGGCCCTGCGGGATGCCGCGCCGGTGCGCCACCGTCTCGCCGAGGTGGTCCCGCTCGACCACCGTCACCCGGTCGTAGAACCCGGCGAGCACGCGGGCCGCGAGCAGCCCGCCCATCCCCGCGCCCAGCACCACCGCGTGCGTCCGCTCCTGCGTCGTCATCGTCCCGCGCCTCCGTGGTCGCCCGTTTCCTCCGGCCAGCGTGACCGGACCGCCGGGGCGATGCATGGAGGAGAGGTGGGGAAAGTGTGGAGACTCCGCGGTGACCGTCGTCCACACCGGACTCGCCGAACTCGCGGGTTTGTTGTCCACGCGGTGCGGGCGAGACCTGGGGAGCACACACGGCGAGGGCCGTGGACGGCCCCGTCGTCACCGTCCACGGCCCTCGCCCGCGGTCACTGGTACAGCGCCGCCTGGATCTTGGGGTCGTTGATGTTGCTCTTGTCGTACCAGTAGTACGCCGTGTCGATCCGCTTCGGCAGCTGCTCGCCGTTGATGGCCTTCAGCGAGGCGTCCACCAGCTGCCTGCCCATGTCCACCGGGTCCTGCGTCACGGCGCCCGCCATCAGGCCGCTGTTGATCGCGTCGATCTGGGCCTTCCCGGAGTCGAACCCGACGATCGTCAGGCCCTGCCGCCCGCTCTCCTGCACACCCTTGATCACGCCGATCGCCGAGCCCTCGTTGGAGGCGTAGATCCCCTTCAGGTCCGGGTTGGCCGCGATGATCGACTTGGTGATGTTGGCCGACTCCAGCTGGTCGCCGCCGCCGTACTGGGGCGCGAGCACCGTGATGCCCGGCGCGTTCTTCGCCATCCAGTCCAGGAACCCGTCCCGCCGGTCCTTGCCGGACAGGCTGGTCTGGTCGTGCACCACGAGCGCGACCTTGCCCTGCCCGCCGATCTGCTCGGCCAGGTGCTTGGCCGCCTCCGCCGCCGCGGCCTTGTTGTCCGTGGCCACCGTCGTGACCGGGATGTCACTGTCCACACCGGAGTCGAACGCCACCACCGGGACGTTCTGCGCCTTCGCCTGCTGCAGCAGGGGAGCGGCGGCGCGGGAGTCCAGCGCCGCGAACCCGAGCGCCTGCGGCGACTTGGCCAGCTCGTTGGTGAGCATGTTGACCTGCTGCTCGACGTCCTTCTCGGTGGCCGGGCCGACGAACGTCGTGCGCGCGCCCTTCGCGGCGGCCTCGTCCTCCGCGCCCTTCTTCACGGCCTGCCAGAACTGGTGCTGGAAGCCCTTCGACACGATGGCGATGAGCGGCCCGTTCCCGCCGCCCGCGGTGCCGCCGCCCTGGCCGCACGCGGTCATCGTCAGCGCCAGCACCGCGCCGGCGACCGCCGCGACGATCTTCTGCGTCCTCATCAAGAACTCCTTTGTTCTCTCAGGCTTCCCGTTTCCGGATCCGGTCGGTGTAGACGGCCACCAGGATCACGCAGCCGAGGATGACGTTCTGCCACTCCTGCGGGATCGACATGATCTGCAGCCCGTTGTTGAGCACCGAGATGATCAGCGCGCCGATCAGGGTGCCGATGATCGACCCCTTGCCGCCGGACAGCGACGTCCCGCCGATCACCACGGCGGCGATGGCCTGGAGCTCGTAGCCCATGCCGGTCGCCGGCTGCGCCGACCCGAGCCGGGCGGAGATCATCACCCCGGCCAGGCCGGTGAACAGCCCGGCGAACGCGTAGATCCCGACCTTCCACTTGCGGACGTCGATGCCGGACAGCGCGGTCGCTTCCTGGTTGCTGCCGATCGAGTAGGTGTAGCGGCCGAGCACCGTCTTGGTCAGCAGCACCCCGGCGATGATCGCGATCGCGGCGAGGATCAGCACCGCGTTCGGCACGTTCGGGATCAGGTTCCCGGCCGAGATCTCGATGTAGCCGGGCGAGTCGCTGAAGTAGATCGGCGTGCTGTTGGACAGCACCAGCGCCAGCCCCTCGGCGACCAGCATCATCGCCAGCGTCGCGATGAACGGCGGGATCTTCAGCAGCGCCACGTTGATCCCGTTGACCAGCCCCATCAGCCCGCCGAACAGGATCGCCAGCGGCACGCCGATCCCCAGCGGCAGCCCCGAGTTCACGATGAACACGCCGGACATCACCGCGCACAACGCCATGCCGGTGCCGATGGACAGGTCGATGCCGCCGGTGATGATGACGAACGTGGTGCCGATCGCGAGCGTCCCGATCACCACCGTGGAGAACAGGATCGCGATGAAGTTGCCGTAGGAGAAGAAGAACGGGCTGACGATCGAGAAGAACGCGTAGATCACGATGAGGCTGGCGAACGCCAGCAGCTGCTGCAGCCTGCTCCTGATCGCGCCGGTGACTCCGCCGGCCCGCTGCCGCTCCGTCACCGGAGCCTTCACCGTGGTCATGACCGACCTGCCTTCTCTTCGGGGGCGAGACCGAGCTCGGCGGCGTCGGCCGGGTTTTCGTCCGGCCGCAGGGTGGCGTAGTGCATGATGTTCTCCTGGGTCGCCTCGGCGGCGTCGAGCACGCGGGTCACGCGGCCCTCGCTCATCACCACGACGCGGTGGGACATGCGCAGGATCTCCGGGAGCTCCGAGGAGATCATGATGATCGACTTGCCCTGCCCGGTGAGTTCCCGCAGCAACTGATAGATCTCCTCCTTCGCGCCGACGTCGATGCCGCGCGTCGGCTCGTCGAAGATGAGCACGTCGCAGTTCTTGGCCAGCCACTTGGCGATGACGACCTTCTGCTGGTTGCCGCCGGAGAGGTTCTTCGTGGTCTGGTCGAGCGACGGGGTCTTGATGCGCAGCGCGCCGATGTAGCGGCCGGCGGTCGCGCGCAGCGCGCCGTCACGCACGAACCCGGCCCTGGTGAACTGGTCCCGCAGCGCCGACAACGCGATGTTGGCCTTGACGTCCTGGTCGAGCAGCAGGCCGAACCGCTTGCGGTCCTCCGACAGGTAGCCGATGCCGAGCTTCGCGGCGTCGGCCGGGTTGCCGATGCGGACCGGCTTGCCGTGCAGGGTCACCGTGCCCGCCTCGGTCTTGTCCGCGCCGACCAGCGCCCGCGCGACCTCGGTGCGGCCGGCGCCCATCAGCCCGGCGAAGCCGAGGATCTCGCCCTGCCGCAGGTCGAACGACACGTCCTTGAGCAGGTCCCGGGTGCGCAGGCCGTCGACCCGCAGCACCACCTCGCGGTCCGCGCGCACGCCCTCGGGACGGGCTTCGGTGTCGATGGCCCGGCCCACCATCAGCGCGATGATGTCCGGCGTGGCGGCGGTGGCCATGTCGAGCGTGTCGATGTACTCGCCGTCGCGGATCACGGTGACCCGGTCGGCGATGCGCTTGATCTCCTCCATGCGGTGGGAGATGTAGATGACGCCGGTGCCCGGCCGCACGAACCGGCGGATCAGCTCGTGCAGGGTCGCGACCTCGGCGTCGTTCAACGCGGCGGTCGGCTCGTCCATGATCAGCACACGCGGGTCGTAGGACAGCGCCTTGGCGATCTCCACCATCTGCTGGTTGGCCACGGTCAGCTCGCCCACCACGGCCCGCGGGTCCAGGCGCAGGTGCAGCCGGTCGAGCAGCTCGGCGGCGTCCGCGTTGAGCTTGCGCTCGTCGAGCAGCAGCCGCCCGCGGCGCGGCTCCCGGCCGATGAAGATGTTCTGCGCGACCGTCAGGTGCGGCACCAGGTTGAACTCCTGGTGGATGATGCTGATGCCCAGCTCCAGCGCGTGCCGCGGGCCCGAGGGCTGGTAGGGCTCGCCGCCCAGCCGGAACCGGCCCGCGTCGGCGGTGTGGATGCCGGACAGCAGCTTCATCAGCGTGGACTTGCCCGCGCCGTTCTCCCCGACCAGCGCGAGCACCTCGCCGGAGCGCAGCTCCAGCCGCATGTCGTGCAGCGCGCGCACGCCGGGGAAGCTCTTGTCCACGCCTTCGACTTCGAGCAGTGGTTCCGTCATCGTCGCGACCTCGCTCATCGCACCCGCTCCGGCACCCCGTAGACCGCGCTCGCGGTCCCCGACAGCACCCGCGCCCGGTCGGGCGCGGGCAGTTCGCCGATCAGCGCCGACAGGACCTCCCACGCCCGGCCGTACCCGCCGTGCGGGACGGTCATCGGCCAGTCCCCGCCGTACATCAGCCGGTCCGGGCCGAACAGCTCGACCGCCGCCTCCACCGCGGGCCGCGCGGACTGCACGCTCAGCGGCTCGCCGGGCCGCTGCAGCCCGGAGATCTTCGCGACCGTGTTCGGGTGCGCGGCCACCGTTCGCAGCGTCGCCAGCCAGTCGCGGAATCCGGCGGGGTCGGCGGGCGGCTTGCCGAGGTGGTCGACCACGATCGTCAGCTCCGGCAGGGCGGCCGCGAGGTCCGCGACCTGGCGGAGGTGCCGCGGCCAGGCGTCGGGGACGTCGAAGGGCAGGCCGCGTTCGGCGAGAAGGGCCAGCGAGCGGCGCACCGCCGGCTGGTCGAGGAAGTCCGCGCGCGGGTCGTCGTGCACCAGGTGCCGCACGCCGCGGAACGCCGGGTGCCGCTGCCGGCGGTCGAGCTGACGGCGGGCGGTGTCCGGGTCGTCGAGGCGGACCCAGCCCACCACGCCGGCGATCCAGTCGTGTTGGCCGGCCTTGGCGAGCATGAACTCGGTGTCGGCCTCGGAGTCCTCGGCCTGCACCAGGACTGCGGTGGCGATCCCGGCGGCGTCCAGTTCCCGCCGCGCCTGTCCGGCGGTGAAGGTCCGGTGCAGCGGGCTGCCGGGCGGCAGCCACGCGTAGTCGCTGACCGTGAGGTCCCACAGGTGCAGGTGGGTGTCCACGACGTGCTCGGTCATGTCCGGATCAGCCCCTTGTCCCGCAGGGTGGTCCACAGGTCGGCGGGCACGGCGGCCGTCAGCCGCGCGGCGTTCTGCCGGACCTCGTCCGGGGTGGCCGCGCCGGCGACCACCGCGCGCACCGCCGGGTCCCGCAGCGGGAAGTGCAGCGCGGCGGTGGGCAGGTCGACGCCGAACTCGGCGCAGATCCCGGCGATTTCCCGTGCGGTGTCGACAACGTCCGGGGGAGCGGTGGCGTACTCGTAGCGGCCCGACGGCTCGGGCGTGGCGAGCAGGCCCGAGTTGAACACGCTCGCGACCGCGACGCCGATCGACCGGGCGTGGCACTCGGGCAGCACGTCGTCCAGCGCGGACTGGTCGAGCAACGTGAACCGGCCGGCGACCATCAGCAGGTCGACGACTCCGGTGCGGGCGGCCGCGGCGAGCGCGGCCACCGATTTCGAGCCGACGCCGATCGCCTGGACGACGCCCTCGTCGCGCAGGGCGGCGAGGGCGGGCAGGCCGGACGCCAGCGCCGGTCCGAGGTCGTGCTCCTCCGGGTCGTGCAGGTAGAGGATGTCGACGGAGTCCAGTCCGAGGCGGGTCAGCGAGTCGTCGAGGCTGCGCCGCACCCCGTCGGCGGAGAAGTCCCACACCCGGCGGTGGCCGGCGGGCACGGCGAAGTGGTTCGCCTCGTCGAGGCGGTTCGCGCCGCCCGGATCGGGCACCAGGAGCCGGCCGGCCTTGGTGGACACCACGAACTCCGCGCGCGGCTTGCCGGCGAGGAAGGCGCCCAGCCGGTGTTCGGACAGGCCGAGGCCGTAGTGCGGGGCGGTGTCGAAGTGCCGGATCCCGCTGCCCCACGCGGCTTCCAGCACCGCGTGCGCCTGCTCGTCGCTCATCGGCGCGTACAGGTTGCCCAGGTTCGCGGCGCCGAGCGCGAACGGGCCCGGAACCTCAGCCATGGGCGTACTCCTGCAGAGATGCCGCGTGCATCTCGGTGCCCGCGCCCGGGGCCTTCGGCGCGAAGTAGCGTCCACTGTGGACGTCGACCGGGGTGACGAAGTGCTCGTGCAGGTGGTCGACGAACTCGATCATCCGGTCCTCGGTGGTGCTGGACACCGCGACGAAGTCGAACATCGCCAGGTGCTGCACCGCCTCGCACAGGCCGACCCCGCCCGCGTGCGGGCAGACCCGGACGCCGAACTTGGCGGCCAGCAACAGGATCGCGATGTTCTCGTTGACCCCGGCCACGCGGGTGGCGTCGAGCTGCAGCACCGACAGCGCCTTGGCCTGCAGCAGTTGTTTGAACAGCACCCGGTTGGCGCCGTGCTCGCCGGTGGCGACCGGGATCGGCGCGACCGCCTCGGCGATGGCGGCGTGGCCGAGGATGTCGTCCGGGCTGGTGGGCTCCTCGATCCAGGCGAGGTCGAACGGGCGCAGCCGCTCGATCCAGGCGATCGCGTCGCCGACGTCCCAGCGCTGGTTGGCGTCCACCGCGATCCGCACGTCCGGGCCGCACACCTCGCGCGCGATCCGCAGGCGGCGCAGGTCCTCGTCGAGGTCGGCGCCCACCTTGAGCTTGATCTGGCGGAAGCCGTCGTCCACCGCTTCCCGGCACAGGCGGGCGAGCTTGTCGTCGTCATAGCCGAGCCAGCCGGGGGTGGTGGTGTAGGCGGGGTAGCCCTCGCTGAGCAGCCGCGCTTCCCGCTCGGCGCGGCCGGGCTGGGCCGAGCGGAGGATCTCCAGCGCCTCGTCGCGGGTCAGCGCGTCGGTCAGGTACCGGAAGTCGACGAGGTCGACGATCTCCTCCGGGGTGAGCGAGGACAGCAGCTGCCACAACGGTTTGCCCTCCCGTTTGGCACGCAGGTCCCACAGCGCGTTGACGGCCGCGCCGATGGCCATGTGCATGATCCCCTTCTCGGGGCCGAGCCAGCGCAGCTGCGAATCGTGGACCAGTTCCCGCCACAACCCGCCCAGGTCCGCGAGCGTGGTTTCCACGTCGCGGCCGAGGAGGTGGCCCTCCAGCGCGCGCAGCGCGGCTACCTGGACGTCGTTGCCGCGGCCGATCGTGAAGACGAAACCGTGGCCCTCCAACCCGTCGCCGGCGTCGGTGACCAGCCGCAGGTAGGCGGCCGAGTAGTCGGGGTCCGGGTTCATCGCGTCGGAACCGTCGAGCGTCTGCGACGTCGGGAACCGGACGTCGTGCGTGTGCAGGGCGACGATGCGTGCCACGGACCCACTCCCTTGTACGCCTCGGTGACGACGCCGACGATAGAGATCCGATGTCTGCGCCGTCAAGGCTCGCGCGTGGCGGGAAGGGTGGCCTAGGATCTTGGCGAGCTCGATGAAGAGACCCGACCAATACCGTGAGGAAGTGAACCGTGCACCTCGTCCGCCTCGGTCCCGCCGGCCAGGAACGACCCGCCGTCGTCGCCGGCGGCACGACCTACGACCTGACCGGGCTGACGGCCGACATCGACGGCGCGTTCCTCGCCGGGGGCGGGATCGCGGCGGTCCGGGCCGCGGTGGAGGCCGGCGAGCTGCCGGAACTGCCGGACGCGGACGCCCTGCGGGTGGGCGCGCCGATCACGCGGCCCGGCGCGATCATCTGCATCGGGATGAACTACGCCGAGCACGCCGCCGAGTCGGGCTCGGCGCCGCCGGACGTGCCGATCATGTTCCTCAAGACGCCGAACACGCTCGCCGGGCCGCACGACCCGGTGACGATCCCGCCCGGCAGCGAGCGCACCGACTGGGAGGTCGAGCTCGGCGTCGTGATCGGCAAGCGGGCGCTGTACCTCGACTCGCCGTCGCAGAGCCTTGCGCACGTCGCCGGTTTCGTGCTCGGCAACGACGTCTCCGAGCGGCAGTACCAGCTCGTCGATTCCGGCGGGCAGTGGAGCAAGGGCAAGTGCGCGCCCGGGTTCAACCCGCTCGGGCCGTGGCTGGTGACGCCGGACGAAGTGGACCACACCGGGCTGCGGTTGCGCAGCTGGGTCAACGGCGAGCCGCGCCAGGACTCCACGACCGCGGACATGATCTTCGGGGTGGAGCACCTGGTGTGGCACCTGAGCCGGTACCTGGCGCTGGAACCGGGTGACGTGATCATGACCGGCACGCCGCAGGGCGTCGCGCTGTCGGGGAAGTACCCGTACCTGCGGCCGGGTGACGTGGTGGAGCTGGAGATCGAGGGACTGGGCAGGCAGCGGCAGGAGTTCGTCGCGGCGGAGGCGGCGTGATGGGCGAGTTCGACGGGCTCGTCGCTGCCGTCACCGGCGGGGCGTCGGGGATCGGCGCGGCGATCGTGGCGGCGCTGCGGGAGCGCGGCGCGCGGGTGGCGGCGCTGGACCTGACCGAGGTCGAAGACGGCGTGCGGGTCGACGTGAGTGACGACGAGTCGGTGCGGCAGGGGATTTCCGCGGTGGTGGACCGGTTCGGCGGGCTGGACATCGTGGTGAACAACGCGGGCATCGGGGCGCAGGGCACGGTCGCCGACAACGACGACGCCGAGTGGCTGCGGGTGCTGGACGTGAACCTGCTCGGGATGGTGCGGGTGAGCCGGGCGGCGCTGCCGCACCTGCGCCGGTCCCGCGCCGCGGCGATCGTGAACGTCGGCTCGATCGCGGCGACGGCCGGGCTGCCGCAGCGGGCGTTGTACAGCGCGTCGAAGGGCGCGGTGGCGGCGTTGACGCGGGCGATGGCCGCCGACCACCTGCGGGAGGGGATCCGGGTCAACTGCGTGCACCCGGGCACGGCCGACACGCCGTGGATCGGGCGGCTGCTGGAGCGGGCGGCGGACCCCGAGGCGGAGCGCGCGGCGCTGGAGGCGAGGCAACCCCACGGGCGGCTCGTGTCCCCGGCGGAGGTCGCGCACGCGGTGGTCTACCTGGCGAGCCCGCTGGCGACGTCCACGGCCGGGGTGGGCATGGCCGTGGACGGCGGGATGCAGGACCTGCGGCTGCGGCCGCGTTGACCGGCTTTTCCCGGAAACGGCGTACAAGGCCCCTCGGTCGGCGCTAGTCTCCCCTTGTCCGGATTCCGCTGGGGGAGGGGAGTTCCGTGGACCTGGTTGTGGACGCGCCGGAGCTGCGCAGGTACGCCACGAGCGTGCTCGGCGGCGAGGGCGCCGGTGGCGGGGTGGTCGATTACCTGCGGGACGGTCATGCCCTGCTGCGCGACGTCGCGATCGAGGCGGAGCAGGGTGTCCTGCAAGGCGGGTGGGGCAAGACCGGGCAGTTCCAGGAGGGGCTGCTGCGGTTCGCCCGCGAATTCGCCGCGAAGGTGACGGAGTTCGTCAACGAGGAAGGCGATTTCATCGCGTTCCTCGACGGGCTGCGTGAGCGGATGCTCGCCTCCGCGGACGCCTACGAAGGAGTCGAGGCGCAGAACGTCCAATCGCTGAGCTCGATAGCCAAGGCGCTGAATCCGGAGTAGGGGGACGACATGGCGCAGCGGTGGTACTCCGAGGACGCCGGTGGTCCGGTCGCCGATCTCGACCCGGTGTTCCGCGACGGTTACGCCCCGGCCTTGCACGGCATGCTGAAGGCGCTGAGCGTGGTCGACCCGCAGGGGCCGCCCTGGGGGCCGGTGTGGGCGCACACCGAGGACCTGCTGGAGCAGTCGACGGAACTGCGCTCGACGGACAACAACCTGGGGCCCTCGTTCAACTACCGCGTCGCCCCCGGGGTCACCCTCTACCCGATCATGCAGGGTTCGGCGCACGGCGATGGCAGCCGGGACCTCAGCGTGGAGGAGTTCTTCAGCCACGCGGAGATCCTCAGCGGTCAGGACGTCGGCAAGGTGAAGGGCAACGCCGGCCGCGACCCCGCCGCGCTCGCGCTGCAGGACGGCGGCTGGATCGAGCGGGCGGGCAGCGCGCTGGAGAACACCCGGGCGTCCGGCCGATCGCTGTCCGAGTACGGCCGCTTGGAAACCCTGCAGGTGGGCAACGGGTGGTGGGCCGCGCACTGGAGCGGGCCGCCGGGCTCGGTGCCGCACGAGGCGCAGGCGCGGTGCTCGACGATCAACGAGTGGTACGACCACTTCCGCGCCTCCGCGCTCACCGTGCTGGCCGAGTCGCTCACCCGGTTCGGCGCGATCGTCCACGGCGCGGTTCAACCTGAACAGCCTGATGGGCGCGTGCGTGGAGCAGCTCGAGAAGTTCGACGCGCAGGGCGAGGTGAGCCCGGGCCTGTCGACCGGGTGGAAGACCTACCGGGGGATCGTCGACCTCGCGACCGCCGGCCCGATGGCCCCGTTCACGATCACCGACAAGATGATCGAGGTGCTCCAGGCCAACGGCACGGAAAACCTGGACGGCGGCGGGTTCTACGGCACCCTCTACAGCTTCCTGCAGAAAGCCGACGCGCTGATGCACCGGACGGTGGACGAGGTCGACAGCCTGATCAGGGAGATGAACGCGAAGTTCGTCATCGCCGATGCCGACCTGCACGCCCCGTCCTGGACGGGACCCGCGCCGGGGATCGCCTGAGCTGGTCCCCGGCCGCTACTCGACCAGGGTCTGGCGCAGCCACTGCTCCACGCCGGCGATGTGGACCGTCGCGGCGGCGCGGGCCACGTCGGGCTGCCGGGCGGCCAGCGCGTGCAGGATGGCGCGGTGCTCGGCGAGCGTCCGCTCCGCCACGCCCTCCTGCGTGATGCCCCGCCACGTCCGCGCCCGCTGCGTGCGCCCGGACAGGCTTTCCAGCAGCGAGGCCAGCACGGAATTCCCGCAGCCACCGGCGATGCGGCGGTGGAACTCCAGGTCGTTCTCCACCAGCTGGTCCACCGTGGGCCGGTCGCCGAGCGAGTCGAGCAGCTTCGCGAGGTCCTCGAGGTCGGAGTCGGGCATGTGCCGCGCCGCCATCTCGGTCACGGCGGGCTCGATGACGCGGCGCGCCTCCAGGAACTGCAGCACGGTGTCGTCGCGGTGGAAGTCCACCACGAACCCCATCGCGTCCATCAGCAGCGACGGCTCCAGGCTCGTCACGTACGTCCCGTCGCCGCGGCGCACGTCCAGCACGTGGATCAGCGACAGCGCGCGCACCGCCTCGCGCAGGGAGTTGCGCGACAGGCCGAGCCGGTCGGCGAGGTCGGCCTCCCTGGGCAGGCGGTCGCCGGGGCGCAGCTCGCCGTCCACGATCATCTGCTTGATCGCCTCGATGGCGTCGTCGGTGACGGACATGCCGCTCAGCGGTCCTTCCCGGCCAGCTGCCCGGCGAGGCTCCACACGAGCGGCAGCCCGTCGTCGGCGCCGGAGTAGTCGTCCGGCGTGGCGTGCAGCGGCCCGACGGTCTCCTGCCAGCGGACGTTCGCCGGGTGGTCGCGCAGCGCGTGCCGCATCCGCCGGTAGTCCTCGACCTCGACGAGGTGGAACAGGTGCGTGCCGTCGCGCCAGATCCGCCAGTTCCGGACGCCGCTGCCGACCAGCGCGGCCGCCACATCGGAGGGGATGGACCGGTGCACGGCCTCGTAGTCCAGCTCCGAGCCCGGCTTCAGCTCCGTGTGCAGCGCGATCTCCGGCATACCCGCTCCTTGTCCACGACGTAGAGGCAGGATACATCGGATCTTTCGCGGATCAGTGGAGGATGTTCACGGCGCGCGCGACGACCAGCACCACCAGCACGAGGGACACCACCGACTGGGCCAGCATGGTGAGCTTCGCCCACGGCCTCAGCGGCAGCACGTCGGTGGGGCTGAACGCGGTCGCGTTGGTGAAGGCCAGGTACAGGTAGTCCACATAGGCCGGTTCCCAGTCGCGCGGCGCGAGCCCGGGGCTGGTCATCTGCGGGAACAGCAGGTCCGGGTACTCCTGGGTGCCTGCCGCCCGCGCGGCCGGGCCGCCGCGGTCGAACTCCCAGTACCACAGCGAGAAGACCACGACGTTGGTGAGGTACACGCCCGCCCCGGCGGCGAGCAGCGGGCCCGCCTGGTCGCCGATCGAGCCGTCGAGGATGTGGCCGACCAGCAGCACCGCCGAGCCGGCGTTGCCCGCGCTCACCACCAGCAGCAGGGACAACGCCACCTTGCGCGCGTGCCGGTGGTCCCCGGCCGCGCGGCCGGGGCCGAGCGCCACCAGTGTCAGCAACAGCAGCGCCGACAACCCGGGCAGCAGCCAGTCCGGCTGGATCACCAGGCGGTCGGGCAGGAGCACCTGGACGCCGATCACCGCGCCGATCGTGACCGCGGCAGGCCACCGGTGCGCCCCCGCGGTGGCGCGCCGCCACGCCGGCAGTTCACCGCTGTCGTGCGAGCTCATGCGCGGATCATCCCCCACCGGTCGCGGTGGTTCCGGTTCAGCTCTCCAGTTCGGGCAGCTGCTGCGGCAGGCCGATCAGCGGCGCGAGCGGGTCGCCCGCCTCGGCGACGCGGTCGAGGACGGTGCGGACGGTCCAGCGGTCCGGGCGCAGGCCGGGGTCGTCGAGCTCGTCCCAGGTGATGGGGACCGAGACCGGCGCGCCGGGCGCCGGGCGCGGGCTGAACGGGGCGACCAGGGTCTTGTTGATCGCGTTCTGGGTGTAGTCGAGGCGGGCGAGACCGCCGCGCTCGTTCTTGTACCACCGCCAGCTGACCAGGTCCGGCAGCACGCGGCCGACGACCCGGGACAGCGTCTCGACCCAGTTGCGGGTGTCGGTGAAGGTGTAGCCGGGGGCGACCGGCACCCAGATCTGGATGCCGCGCTGCCCGGTGACCTTGGGCATGCCGCGCAGGTCCAGGTGGTCCAGCGCGGTGCGGTAGAGGCGGGCGAGTTCGACGATGTCGTCGAAGCCGGTGGTGGTGCCCGGGTCGATGTCGATCAGCGCCCAGGTGGGCTGGTGCACGTCGGGCAGCCGCGAGGTCCACGGGTGCAGCTCGACGCCGCCGAAGTTGGCCATCCACACCAGGGCGGGCACGCTGTCCAGCACCGCGTAGCACTGGGTCTCGCCGGGGTCGGCTTCGGTGTTGTGCCAGCGGTTGAGCCACTCCGGGGCGTGGCTCGGCACCTCCTTGTGCCAGAAGCCGGGCCGGTCCACGCCGTCGGGGTAGCGGTGCGCGTTCACCGGACGGCCGGCGAGGTAAGGCAGCATGAACGGGGCGATCCGAGCGCTGTAGCGGATGAGGTCCCGTTTGGTCACCGGCGGTTCGCCGCCCGCGCCGGGGAACAGCACCTTGTCCAGGTTGGTGAGCTTGAGGCGGCGCCCCGCGATCGTCCAGGTGCCCGACTTGCCCATCTCGTCCAGCGCGGCGAGCTCCTCGTCCGACGGGGGAGTCCACTGTGGAGCCAGCGGCACCTCGGCCTCGGCGGCGGGCACGCCGCTGCGCCACATCGCCTCCGGCGCGGCGGCGACCTCGTCGTTGGTGCGGCCGGACTTGACCGACCGGGGCAGCTCCTCGGGATCCCAGCCCGGCCGGGCGTCGTCGTCGTGCTTGTGGATCAGCAGCCACTGCTCCTTGCCCCGGCGTTCCGTGCGGACCAGGGCGAACCGGCCGGCGAGCTTCTCGCCACGCAGGTCGAAGTGCAGCTCGCCGTCGTCGATCGCCCGGGCCGGGTCGGCGCCGTCGGCGGGCTCCCAGGTGCCCCGGTCCCACACGATGACGTCGCCGCCGCCGTACTGGCCCTTCGGGATGACGCCCTCGAAGTCGGCGTATTCGAGCGGGTGGTCCTCGACGTGCACGGCGAGCTGACGCACCCCGGGGTCCAGGGTCGGCCCCTTCGGCACCGCCCAGCTCGCGAGCACGCCGTCGACCTCCAGGCGGAAGTCGTAGTGGAGCCGCCGGGCGCGGTGCCGCTGCACGACGAACCGCCGCCCGGACGCGCCACCCGCCGCGGCCCCGGCAGGCTCCCCGGTGACCGAGAAGTCCCGCTTGGCCCGGTACGAGGCGAGCCGGTCGGTCTTCCGTCGGGCAGGGCTCACGTCAGGTGAGTACCCAGGCCGGGGCGCGCCCATGCTCCGGGCTCCGCGATCAGGGCGAGCATCGGCACCAGGAAGCGGCGCGCGATGTCCCGCAGCTGCTCCCTCGTCGTCCAGGTCGACGAGCAGGCTCGGGGTGACCAGGACCGACGCGGAGATCCGCACCATGCGTTCCGCGACGAGCTCCACCTCGGCCTCAGGGGCACCGTTCCTGCGGCCTGTTCGCGGCGCAGCTTGCCCGCCACGAAGCTCCGCACGGTCGCCATCGTGCGGCCGCCGTTGCTGACAAGGGGCGGCACCACGACCTCCGGTTCGACGTCGGCACGGGCGTGGAACGGGCCGCGTCCATCCCATGCCGACCTCCCGTGTGCGGGCGGCCTCTGAACATCGCCGGCTGTCCCCGCGTGGTGGGCGAACTCGCGGCCGTCGCGCCGCGGCCACGGCCGCGCCACCGGGAGGATCCGCTCCGTGATCAGGGCAGCGGCGCGGCGGAGGTGACCACCGGCTCCGGCGGGCGCAGCAGGCCGGGTCGCGCGGCGGCGAGCCCGCACACCAGCTCGGGCACGACCAGCAGGAGCAGCAGCCAGATCGAGGCGTGCCAGCCGCCGGTCGTGGTGTGCAGCAGGCCGAACGTCAGCGGGCCGGTGGAGGCGAGGAGGTAACCACCGGACTGCGCCATGCCGGACACCCGCGCGGTGATCTCCGCCGTGGGGGACCGCAGGTTGAGCAGCGTGAGGGCGAGCGGGAAGGCGCTGCCGGTGGCGACGCCGAACACCACGGTCCACAGCCAGCCCGCCCCGGGCGCCACCAGCAGGCCGCCCAGGCCGAGGACCATCAGCGCGGCCACCGCGACGACGAGCGGCCGCTGGTCCCGCATCCGGGCGGCGAGGACCGGCACGGCGAACCCGAGTGGGATCCCGATGACGATGATGACCGAGTTCATCGTGCCCGCCGTGGTGGCCGGGAACCCCTGCTCGCGCATGATCTGCGGCAGCCACGACGTCAGCGTGTAGAACATCAGCGACGCCATGCCCATGAACACCATCACCGACCAGGCCAGCGGCTCGCGCAGCAGCGAACCCGCGGCCTGCTGAACGGGTTCGGCGGCGCGACGGCGGGTGAGCGGGCCCCACGCGAGTGCCGCGACGAGCGCCGGGACCGCCCACGCGACGAGCGCGAGCCGCCAGCCGCCCGCCTGCTCCAGCGGTACCGCCAGGCCCGCGGCGGCGGCGCCGCTGACCGACATCAGCATCATCGCCAGGCCGGTGAACGTGCCCGCGCGGCCGGGGAAGGCGTGCCTGACGACCGCGGGCACCAGCACGTTGCCGGTCGCGACACCGGCTCCGGCCAGCACGGTCCCGGCGAACAACGCCGCCCGGCCGGGGATCGCGCGCAGCAGGAGCCCGGCCGTGAGCACCACGAGCGCCGCGGTGATCGCCGCCTCGGTGCCGATCCGGCGGGCCAGCGCGGGCGCGAGCGCGGAGAACAGGCCCACGCACAGCTCCGGCAGGGTGGTGAGCACGCTGACCTCGACGCCGGTGAGGCCGAACTCCTCCCGCAGCTCGCCGAGCACCGGCGGGACGCCGGTGATGGCCGCGCGCAGGTTGAGGGTCAGCAGCACCAGGCCGACCACCAGCCAGATCGCCCTCACCGGCGGGCGGACCAGCGGACGAGCGCGGCGGCGATTCCGGTCGCCACCACGGTTTCGGCGAACAACGACAACCACACGGTGATCATGCGGGCACCTCCTGGTTCCAGCGTGCGTCGCCGGACCGGGTAGGTCCAGGTTGTGTTTCCGGACATGACCGTGAAGAATCAGCTACATGATCGACTTGCGGCGGCTCCACGTGCTCCGCGCGGTGGACCACTACGGCACGGTGCGGGCGGCGGCGGAGGCCCTGCACTTCACCCCGTCGGCCGCGTCGCAACAGATCCGCCAGCTGGGGCGGGAGCTCGGGGTGACGCTGCTCGAACCCCACGGCCGCCGCGTGCGGCTGACACCGGCGGCGCAACGGCTCCTGGCGCACGCGGACGAGATCCAGGCGCGCTGGGAGGTGGCCGAGCGGGACCTGCGCGCCGACGACGACCAGCCCGCCGGGCTGCTGCGGCTGGCCGGGTTCCCGGGCGCGGTGAGCGCGCTGCTCGCCCCGGCCGCCGCCGCGCTCGCCGCCCGTCACCCGCGGCTGACCCCGCGGATCCGCGAGGCCGAGGCCGGAGACTGCTTCGACCTGCTGTTCGACGGCGACGCGGACCTGGCGGTGGTCGAGGCCAAACCGGACGAGCCGCCCCGCGACCGGGCCCGGTTCGACCAGCGTCCCCTGCTGGACGACCCGTTCGACCTGCTGGTCCCGGCCGGCCACCGGCTCGCGGCCCGGGAACGGGTGGAGCTCGCCGAGGCCGCGGACGAGCCGTGGATCGTGCCCGGCGCGCCGTGCACGTGCCGCACCCACGTCCTGTCCGCCTGCGGCGCGGCCGGTTTCACCCCGCCGGTCGCCCACGACGCGGTCAACTGGGAGGCGACGATCGCGCTGGTGGCGCACGGGCTCGGGGTGGCGCTGGTGCCGAGGCTGGCCCGGGTCCCCGAGACCGCCCCGGTGGTCCGGCTGACGTGCACGGAGGAGCCGCGGCGCAAGATCCTGACGGTCACCCGGCCGGGCGCGCGCGGCGACGCCGCGGTGGCCGCGGCACTGGCGGAGCTGGAGCGCCTGACGCCCGCCCTGCTCACCCGGTGAGCGGGGCGGGCGTCAGCCCGGTGAGCGGCTGGCTCAGCCCGGACCGGGGTGGGCGGCGATCACGGGGGCGAGCAGCTCGGCCGCCCGTCCCGGGGTGATCACCTCCGCGGGCGTCAGCTTCCGCGTCGTGACGCTGCCCGGATCCTCGTACACGTGCTCGCCTTCGAGCCTGCCCTGCTCGTCGTACGGCCAGATGAAGGCCGCGCGGCAGCTGACCAGGTAGGTCGCCGCCGGATCGTCCACGTCGGCGCCGGTGCGGGCGAGGAAGCGACCGGGCAGCTGGCGGTGGAACCAGGCCTCGGCGGCGAAACCCCAGTCGGCGACGGCGGGCCGGAGCCAGGTCGTCCACAGCACCAGTGCTTCCGCCCGCCGCACCTCGTCGTAGAACCGCCCGATCTCCTCCAGCCCGCTGAGCACGATGCCGGCCCGGCCTTCGCTCAGCCGGTAGACCGGATCGGCGGCCATCATCGCCGGTGTCAGGAACTCGTGGTGGCGCCCGGCCACTTCGAGCAGGACGTGCTGCCGGAAGTTCAGCAGGATGCGCCGGTGGTGGGGGTCGGCGGTCCGGGCCAGGAGTTCGTCGACGGCGTCCATCTGGTGCACGAGCTGGTGCTCGTGGCCGGTGAGCACCGCGGTCACGACGCGGCCCGCCCGGGGACGCGGGGCCCGAAGGTCAGCACCAGCGCGGCCACCACGGGGGCGAGCGCGAAGGCCAGGAACCCGGTGGCGGTGCCTGCGCCGGAGGCGACGATGAGGCCGCCGTAGATCGGGCCCACGACCCCGCCGATGCGGCCGAACGCCAGCGCCAGCCCGAGCCCGCTGCCGCGGTTGGACGGCGGGTAGTAGGTGGCCATGTAGGAGTTGAGCAGGTTCTGCGTGCCCGCCCCGCCCGCGCCGACGAAGACCACCAGCAGGTACACCAGGGCGGGCGCGGGCTGCTGGGACAGCGCGGCCAGCGCCAGCGCCGCGGAGCAGAAACCGGCGATCACCACGTACTTGGGGCCGACCCGGTCGGCGACGGCCGCGCCGGCGAGCGAACCGAGGACCGCGCCGAGGTTGAGGAACACCAGGAACGACAGCGCGGAGCTGATGCCGTACCCGGACTTCGTCATCAGCGAGGGCAGCCACGTGTTGGTGCCGAACATCAGCAGCAGGCACAGTGCCGTGCCGATCCAGAAGACCACGGTGGCGCGCAGGTGCCGTCGCCCGAACAGCGACCCGGCCGCGGCGAACGGGCGCTCCCGCCCCCTGACCGGTTGCGCGCCCGGGATCTCGGTGAGCTCCAGCGGCAGCCGGAACCGGTGGATCTGCTCGCGCGCGGCCGCGATCCGTCCTTTCGAGACCAGGAACGACACGGACTCGGGCAGCCTGCGCAGCGCGAACGGCAGCAGGATCAGCAGGGGCAGCACCCCGATCCAGAACAGCGCCCGGTAGCCCCAGGCCGGCACCAGCCAGATGCCCAGCAACGCCGAGAGGATGCCGCCGAGCCCCACTCCGACGAGGGCGAGGGAGACGTTGAGGTTGCGCCTGCCCTCCGGCGAGAACTCGACGACCATGGACAGTGCCGTGGGCATGAACCCGCCGCCGCCGATGCCCACGATGAGCCTGCCGACGAGCAGCACTTCGGGGGTGGGCGCCACGGCGCACAGCAGCATGCCGAGCGAGAAGACGGTGACGGTGGCCAGGTAGATGCGGCGGCGGCCGATGATGTCGGTGAACATGCCGGCGACGAGCGCGCCGAGCAGCATGCCGAACACGGCCGCCGAGCCGATCACCCCGGCGTAGCCCGGGCTCAGCGTCCACCCGGGGTGCTGGAGCAGCGAGGGCACGGCGACGCCGAAGACGTAGATGTCGTAGCCCTCGAAGATCAGGGCCGCGCCGCACAGCAGCATGATCGCGGGCGACGTCCGGGTCACGGTGACCCTGGCCGCGCCGTGGCCGACGGTGGTGGGCGTGGTGCTCACTTGGACCTCCTTGTGCAAGCGAACAGGTCGGGGCCGGCTAGCGCAGGGCCTTGGTGTTGCGGCGGAACAGATCGAGCCAGCTGCCACCGGCCGGGCAGGCGCCCGCCTTTTCGATCTCGCCGATCCCGGCCAGCACCTGGGCGGGCCGGGTGAAGCAGTAGTCGGTGCCGAAGAGCAACCGGTCGGTGCCCACGACGGAGGCGAGTGTGGACAGCGCGGTCGGCATGGGGGTGCCGGCGCAGTCGAACCACAGCTTGCCGAGCTGGATGCGGGCGCTCTCCGCGGGATCGCCGTCGCCGATGCCGAGCGCCCTGCCGCGGAACAGTTCCACCCGGTCCATCAGCAGCGGCAGGACACCGCCGCTGTGCGTGAACACGAACCGGATGCGCGGGTGGCGGAGCAGGACGCCGGCGAAGATCAGGTCGACGACGGTGCGGGCCGTGTCGAACGGGAACTCGATCATCGGCAGCGGCCGTCCCAGCGCGACCGCGTCGGCGTTGAGCGGTTTCGTCGGGTGCACGAACAACACGGCCTCGTGCCGGTCGAGTTCGGCCCACAGCGGCGCGTACCGCGGGTCGCCCAGGTACACGCCGTGCGCGTTGGACATCACCGAGAACCCGGCGACCCCGCTTTCGGCGCGGACCCGGCGGATCTCGGCGATCGCGCCGTCCACATCGGGCAGCGGCAGGGACGCGAACAGGCCGAAGCGGCCGGGGTGCGCCGCGGCCACCGCGATGCCGAAGTCATTGACGTGCCGGGCCACGTCCCTGGCGATGTCGTCGTCTCCGAAGTGGACACCGGGGGAGGAGATCGACAGCAGTGCCTGGCCGATCCCGGCGTCGTCCATCAGCCGCAGGTGCTCCTCCGCCGACCAGGACGGCCACCCGGGCATGCCGTCGGGAACGTCGTGCCCCGCCTGCCGGGCCGCCGCGATGTAGTCGCCGGTGACGAAGTGGGAGTGCACGTCGACGAGTGATGAGGTCATTTCCGCCCTTCCGGGTCAGTGCGCGGACCGGGGAACCGGGTGCGCGGCTGGACATCGACCGTGCTCGCCACAGTATAGTCTCGTATCACAGGATACAAGACCTGATAATCAGGACTCAGCTACTCTGGAGGGGCGACGATGCCCGTAGTGACCTCGGCCGCGGTGGTGTCCGGTCCGGACAGTCCGTTCCGGCTCACCACCGTCCACCTGGACCACCTGCGACCCGGCGAAGTCCTCGTACGGATGCGGGCAGCCGGGATGTGCCACACCGATCTCAGCGTCCGCTCCGGCGTCATCCCGTTCCCGCTGCCCGGCATCCTCGGGCACGAGGGCGCGGGCGAGGTCGTCGCGACCGGCGGCCACGTCACCCGGGTGCGCCCGGGGGAGCGGGTGCTGCTCACCTTCACCTCGTGCGGCCGGTGCGCCGCGTGCCGGTCCGGCCACCCCGCGTACTGCGCGCAGCACCTGACGGCCAACCTGCTGGGCGGGGCGCGCGCCGACGGCTCGCCCACCGTCCGGGACGCCGCCGGCCGGCCGCTGCACGCGCACTTCTTCGGGCAGTCGTCCTTCGCGGAGATGGCGATCGCCGACGAACGCAGTGTGATCCCGCTACCTCCGGACACCTCCGACGACGAGCTGATCACGCTGGCGCCGCTGGGCTGCGGTTTCCAGACCGGCGCGGGCGCGGTGCTCAACGTGCTGCGGCCGCGGCCGGGCGCCTCGCTCGTCGTGGCAGGCGCCGGCGCGGTCGGGCTCGCCGCCGTCATGGCCGCCGCGTCCACGGCGGCGGAGCGGATCATCGTCGTCGACCGGGTGCCGTCCCGGCTGGACCTGGCTCGTTCGCTCGGCGCGACCGAGACCGTTCACGCGACCGGGCAGGACCTTAGGCAGGACCTGCTCGACCGCACCGGCGGCGCCGGGGTGGACCTCGCGATCGAGACCACCGGCAACGTCGCCGTTCTGGAAGGGCTGATCGGAGCGCTCGCGGTGCGCGGCACCTGCGCGGTGATCGGCGCCCCGCACGCCGGGTCCACCGCCGCCTTCGACGTCAACGCCCTGCTGCCCGGACGGCGGATCGTCGGGGTGACCCTCGGCGACAGCGAGCCCGAGTCGTTCGTGCCGCACCTGATCGCCCTGCACCGGGCGGGCCGGTTCCCGCTGGACCGGCTGATCCGGCGCTACCCGTTCGCCGACATCGAGACCGCCGCGCGGGATGCCGCGTCGGGCGAAACGATCAAGCCCGTCCTGGTCTTCGGAGCGTGACCCGTGCGCACTGACACCCTCACCCCGCTCTGGTACGGCGGAGAGCACCACCCGGCCGCCGGTGGCACCTTTCCCGACATCTCGCCCGTGACGGGCGAACCGGTGGCGACCGTCGCCGCGGCGACCGCGCGCGACGCGGAAGCCGCCGTCACAGCCGCCGCGGCAGCGCAGCGGGCCTGGGCCGCGACCGGCGTCGGCGAACGTCGGCGCGTCCTGCTGACGGCCGCGGACATCCTCGAACGCGACCTGGACGCCCACCGGCACACGCTGGCCCTGGAGACGGGCGCGGTCCGCGGGTGGGCCGACATGAACGTGCGGGAGGCGGCGGCGACCCTGCGGGAGGCGGCGGGCGTGGTCACCGTCGCCACGGGGGAGATCCTGCCCTCCCACGACCCGGGGACCGTCACGTTCTCGCGGCGCGAGCCGGCCGGGGTTGTGCTCGCCCTGGTGCCGTGGAACGCGCCGGTGATCCTCTGCGCCCGCTCGATCGCCATCGCCCTCGCCGTGGGCAACGCGGTGGTGGTGCGGCCCAGCGAGCACGCGCCGATCGCCGCGGGCCACCTGCTGGCCGGCGCGCTGCACGAGGCCGGCCTGCCCGCGGGCGTGGTCGGCGTCGTCACGACCGACGCCGCTGCCGGGCCGGAGGTGACGGCCGCGATGATCGCGCATCCGGACGTGCGGCGGGTGGTGTTCATCGGCTCCACGCCGGTGGGCCGGTCGATCGCGGAACTGGCCGGCCGTGCCCTGACTCCGTCGGTGCTGGAGCTGGGCGGCAAGAACGCCACCATCGTGCGCGCCGACGCGGACCTGGAAGCGTGGACCCCGGCGCTGGTCACCGCGTCGTTCGCCAACAGCGGGCAGGTGTGCATGTGCACCGACCGCATCATCGTGCACGCCGACCGCGCCGGAGAACTGGTGGCGCGCCTGTCCGCGGCGGCCGAAGCCCTGGTGACCGGGGATCCCCGCGACGAGCGCACCGATCTGGGGCCGCTGATCGACGGGCGGGCCGCGGAGCGGTTCCGCGCGCTGGTCGCCGACGCGGTCGGCAAGGGTGCGCGCGTCCGGTCGGGCGGCCCCGACCTCGACGGCGGTCTCGCCCGCCCGACCGTGCTCACCGGCGTGGGCCCGGACTGTCGCCTGTGGACCGAGGAGGCGTTCTCCCCGGTGGTGTCGGTGCATCCGGTGGCCGGCGACGAGGAGGCGGTCGCGCTCGCGAACTCCTCCGAGTACGGCCTCATCGCCAGCGTGATCACGGCGGACGCAGCAGCGGCGGAGCGCCTGGCCGGGCGGTTGCGCACCGGCGCGGTGCACCTCAACGGTCCGTCGGTCGGGGACGAGCCGCACGTGCCCTTCGGCGGGCTCGGCGCGTCCGGGTTCGGCCGGCTCGGCGGTCTGGAGTCGGTGCGCACGTTCACCGAGCAGCGGACGTTCTACCGGCACCAGGCATGACGGAAGGAGCCGCCCAGGCGTGCCTGGGCGGCTCCTTCCGCGTGTTCGCCCGGTCAGGCCGGGGAACCGACCGTGCGGTACTCGGCCGGGTCGAACCGCGCCGTGCGGGCCTTGTACGCGTCGACCGTGCCCCACCAGTTGGTCACCACCCGCCCGCCTTCGCCGACGTACCAGCTCGAGCACCCGGTGGCGAACGCGCTGCGGGCGAGGTCCTGCTGCAGCCGGTCGTTGTAGGCCGCCACCACCTCCGGGCGCACGTCCAGGGCCGGGGCGTCCGGGCCGAGCCGCGCGAAGGCCTGCAGCAGGTAGTCGTACTGCGCCTCCAGCATGGCGATGATCGAGTTGTGGTTGAGGTTGGTGTTCGGCCCGTAGAGGATGAAGAAGTTCGGGAAGCCGGGCACCGCCATCCCGAGGTAGGCCTGCGGCGACTCGCGCCACGCCTGCTCGTGCAGGTCCGTCCCGCCGCGGCCGGTGACGCGCAGCCCGTTGAGGAACTTCAGCGACTCGAACCCGGTCGAGTACACGATCACGTCCACCGGGTGCAGGGCGCCGGTGGCGTCCCGCACGCCGTCCGGCTCCACCCCGGCGACCCCCGCGGTCACGAGGTCCACGTTGGGCCGGGTGAACGCGGGCAGGTACTCGTCGCTGATGACGGGGCGCTTGCAGCCGAACGCGTAGCCGGGCCACAGCTTCTCGCGCAGCACCGGATCGGCGACCTGCGCCTCCAGGTGCTCGCGCGCGATCCGCACGGTCTCGCGCGCCACGTCCGACCCCGGCTCCAGCGCCCAGAACTGCCGCTCCCGTTCGGCGTACTGTTCGGCGCGGCTCTTGGCCAGCGCCTCCGGGTCCTCCCGGAACGCCCGCAGCTCCGCCTCGGTGTACGGGCGGTCCTCGCGGGGCAGCACGTAGGGCGCCGAGCGCTGGAACACGGTCAGTTTCGCCGCGACCGCGGCGATCTCGGGGATCAGCTGCGCGGCGCTGGCGCCGCTGCCGACGCAGGCGACTCGCTTGCCGGTCAGGTCGACGTCGTGGCGCCAGCGAGCGGAGTGGAAGGAAACGCCGGTGAACCGCTCGCGCCCGGCGATGCCGCGGTAGCTGGGTTCCGCCAGCTGCCCGCAGGCGGAGACGAACACGCGCGCGGTGATCGTGCCGCCGTCCGCGGTCGTCACCCGCCAGTGCAGGTCCGCCTCGTCCCAGTCCGCCGCGACGACCCGCGTGTTCAGCCGGACGTGCCCGAGGACGCCGGTGCGTTCGGCGAACTCCCGCAGCCGCGCGAACACCTCGCCCTGGCTCGGGTAGATCCGGCTCCAGTCCGGCGGCTCCTCGTCGAAGGAGTACCAGTACAGGTGCGACGGCACGTCGCACGCGCACCCGGGGTAGGTGTTGTCGCGCCACGTGCCGCCCACCTCCGCGGCCCGCTCTAGCACGAGGAAGTCGTGCTGCCCGCGGGCCTTGAGCCGGGCGCCGAGCCCCAGCCCGGCCACGCCCGCCCCCATCACCACCACGTCGTAGTCGGTCATCAGCACACCGCCTGTCAGTCGAAACGGGACACGAGGAAGGCCGCCGCCGCGGTCAGCGCCTGCCTGCCTTCGTCGAGGAACGCGGCGAAGGTCTGCCACACGTGCGGCATCTCCGCCCGGATCTGCAGGTCCACGTCCACGTCGGCGCGCGCCGCCGCGGCGGCCAGGCCGACCGCGTCGTCCAGCAGGATCTCCGCCGTGCCGGCCTGGATCAGCAGGGGCGGGAGGCCGGTCAGGTCGGCGAACACCGGGCTGGCCAGCGGCGTGCGCGGGTCCTGCCCGCCGAGGTAGTCCGCGGCGCGGGTGCTCAGCGACCGCGCCGTGAGGGCCGGGTCGGCGTCGGCCTTGCTGATCAGCGAGCCGGCCGACAGGGTCAGGTCGGCCCAGGGGGAGAAGACCGCGGCCGCGGCGGGCAACGGCAGTCCCTCGTCGCGTGCGGCGACCAGCGTCGCGATCGCCAGCCCGCCGCCGGCGGAGTCGCCGGCCAGCGCGAGGCGGCCCGGGTCGATCCCCTGGTCCAGCAGGGCGCGGTAAGCCGCGAGCGCGTCGCCGACGGCCGCCGGGAACGGATGTTCCGGGGCGAGGCGGTAATCCGCGGCCACGGCCCGGCAGCCCGCCTGCGCGGCCAGCGCCGCGACCACCGCGCGTGCGCTGCGCGAGCTGCCCACGACGTAGGCGCCACCGTGCAGGTAGAGGATCGCGGCGTCGCGGGCCGCCCCGGCCGGCTCGGCGGCGAGGGCGGGCACCGCGCCGAGCCTGGTCTCGGACAGCCGCACGTCGTCGGGGACCGGGAGATCGGCGTGGATCGCCTCGAACATCCGCCGGGTCTCGGCGACCGGTCCGCCGATGTCGAGCGGGCCTTCACGGAGGTTCTTCTTCAGTTGCTCGAGCTGTTCCGAACTCACAGGGGAGCTCCTTGTCTTCTCCGGCGCTGTCCCGCCGAACGGTACTGTCCTGAAAAGCGCAACACAAGTTCTTGTATCCAGGACACCGGTGGCTTAGCGTGAACGAGCACCACCTGGGGAAGGGAGGAGACTTCGTGCAGACACAGCAACCGCCGCCCGCCGCGGAGACCGACTGCGAGGTGGCGGTCGTCGGGGCCGGGCCGGTGGGCATGACCGCGGCGGCGCTGCTGGCCGCCCGCGGCGTCCACGTGGTCGTCCTGGAGCGCGAACCGCGCACCAGCGACGAGCCGAAGGCGATCAGCATCGACGACGAGGCGCTGCGCGTGTACCAGTCGGCCGGGCTCGCCGGCCGTCTGCTGCGCATCATCGTGCCCGGCACCGGGACCAGGTACTACGACGCGACCGGCCGTCCCGTCTTCCACGCGGGCAGCCCGTGGCCGTTCCGGCACGGGTACCCGTTCAAGAACCCCTTCGCCCAGCCCGACCTGGAACGCGAGCTGCACGGACACCTCGTCGAAGCCCCGGGCGCCGAAGTCCGGATGAGCACGACGGTCACCGGCCTCGCCGGGTGCCCCGACGGCCGGACCGGACTCCGGTGCCGGCAGGACGACGGCACGACGTCGCTGGTCCGGGCCCGGTACGTGCTGGGCTGCGACGGGGGCCGCTCCACCGTCCGCGAGCTGCTGGGGATCGGCATGACCGGGCGCAGCCACGACGAGGTGTGGCTGGTGGCCGACGTGCTCGGCGACCACCACGACCAGCGGTACGGGATGCACCACGGCGATCCGGCCCGCCCGCACGTGATCGTGCCAGGGCGGGACGGCCGGTGCCGCTACGAGTTCCTGCTGCACCCGGGCGAAGGCAGCCCGGGACAGCGGCCGGACTTCGCGCTGGTGCGCCGCCTGCTGGCCCCCTACCGCGACATCACGCCCGGCCAGGTCGAGCGGGCAGTGAACTACCGGTTCAACGCCGTGGTCGCCGACCGGTGGCGCGACGGCGCCGTCTTCCTGCTCGGCGACGCCGCGCACATGATGCCGCCCTTCGCCGGGCAGGGGCTCAACTCCGGCGTGCGGGACGCGGCGAACCTGGCCTGGAAGATCGCCGACGTGCTCGCCGGGCGGCTCGGCGAGTCCGCATTGGACACCTACGAGACCGAGCGGCGCCCGCACGTCGAGGCGACGGTCCGACTCTCGGCCCGCTTGGGCCGGGTGGTGATGACGACCAGTCCCCGGCTCGCCCGGCAGCGGGACCGGCTCATCGGCGCCGCGATGCGCACCGAGCACGGCCGCGCGTACTTCGAGCACATGCGGTACCGCCCGCCGCACGTCTACACCGAAGGCCTGCTGGCGGGGGAACCCGGGCTCGCCGGGCGGATGATCGGCCAGCCGCGGGTGTTCGACACCGCCGCACACCGCATCCGGTTGCTCGACGAGGTTCTCGGCACCGGGTGGGCCCTGCTCGGGGTCGGGGTCGATCCGGGGGAGGCGGCGGCGCTCGCCGGCCCGCTCGCGCCGGCCGTCGCGGAAGTGGCGGTGGACGACCGGATGCCGTCCACCCGGGGGCACCGCGTCCTCGTCGACGTCGACGGCGGGCTGGACGCCGAGCTCGCCGGCTACCGGGGCCGGGTCGTCCTGCTGCGGCCGGACCGGTTCGTCGCCGCCGCCTGGCGGCCCGCCGAGCCGCCCGCGCTGGCCGGCCCGCTGCGCCTGGCGCGCCGCCCCGTTCCCGAACCGGTCGCCTGACCATCCACAGTGGAGAGAGGAAGAAACCCGTGCCCACAACCGAACGCGTGATTCTCGCCGAGCCCGGCGCCGCGGGCAGCCTGCGCCGGACCGCGGTGTCCCACCTGGGCCTGCGCGTCCCCGACGTGGCGTCCACCACCGACTTCTACGGCCGGGTCCTCGGCCTGGTGCCGCACGACGACTTGCCCGGCGGCGGCCGGCGCCTGGGATGGGGGAGCGGCCACCACGTGCTCGACCTCCTGCCCGGCGAAGCGGGCCTGGACCACATCGCCTTCGAGGTCCGCGACCCGGACGGCCTGGCGGGACTGGAGAAACGGCTCACCGCGGCCGGTCACCACGTCAGCACGCTGGACGAGGCGTACCTGACCGAAGCGGTCACCGGTGAGCCGGGCCTGGTCTGCACCGACCCGGACGGCAACACGGTCCACTTCCACGGCCCGGTGCGCCGCGGCGGTGAGCACGCCGCCGACACCGGCCGCCGCCCGGTCAAGTACCAGCACGTCACCCTGTCCACGCGCGACGTCGCCGCGATGACCGAGTTCTACGTGGGGATCGCCGGGTTCCGCATCTCCGACCAGCTCGCCGACGGCCGGTTCGCGTGGCTGCGCAGCGACCGCGACCACCACACCCTCGCCGTCGTCGCCGGCGGCCGGCCGGGACAGCTCGACCACTACTCCTACGACCTCGCCGAGTGGGCGGACTTCAAGGCCTGGTGCGACCGGCTGACCGACGAGGGCGTGGACGTGGTGTGGGGTCCCGGGCGGCACGGGCCGGGCAACAACCTGTTCGTGTTCTTCGACGATCCGGCGGGCAACCACGTGGAGCTGTCCGCGGAGATGGAGAAGTTCCACGACGACCGCGTCACCTACGTGCCGCGCCGGTGGGATCCGGTGCCGCGCAGCGTGAACCTGTGGGGCGGTCAGCTCGCGAACTGGCGCACCACCTCGGAAGGGCAGTGAGGCGGCCATGCCGTACGCGACCTACGAATTCGGCGGCGCCCGGCGAGTCGGCCGGGTCGAGGGGGACCGGCTGATCCCGCTCGACGGGCTGCCGGAGCTGGGCCGGGACACCCCGTCCGACGTGCTGTCGGCGGCCCGCGAACGGCCCGCCGAGGCCGTCCCGGTGGCCGCGGCGCGGGTGTGCCCGCCGGTGCCGAACCCGGACAAGATCGTGTGCGTCGGCCTCAACTACCACGCGCACGTCGGCGAAACCGGGCGCGACCTGCCCACCTATCCGGTGCTGTTCACCAAGTTCGCCTCCAGCCTGATCGGCCCGTACGACGACATCGTGCTGCCGCCGGAGTCGGCCCAGGTCGACTACGAAGCCGAGCTGGCGGTCGTCATCGGGAAGGCGGGCCGGCGGATCCCGCCGGAGAAGGCCGTGGACCACGTGCTCGGCTACTGCGTGGCCAACGACGTCACCATGCGCGACTACCAGTACAAGACGCACCAGTGGCTGCCGGGCAAGGCGTGGGACCGCTCCACGCCGCTCGGGCCGTACCTGGTCACCCCGGCCGAGGCGGACCTCACGGCCGCCCGCGTGACCACCGTGCTGGGCGGGCGCGAACTGCAGAGTTCGGACACCTCCCGGCTGATCTTCGGCATCCCCACGCTGATCGCGGCGATCTCGGAGTTCACCACGTTGCTCCCCGGGGACGTCATCCTGACCGGCACCCCGGGCGGCGTGGGTTTCCGCCGCGATCCGCAGGTGTTCCTGCGCGACGGCGACGAGATCACGGTGTCGGTCGAGGGGATCGGCACGCTCGTCAACCGGGTGCGCGCCGAGGGCTGACCGGTCAGCCGTTCATCAGGGCGAGGCGGCCGCCGATCTCGGCGGCCGCCGACCGCACCTGCTCCACGATCGGCGCCTCGCGCTTCTTCGGCACCCGCGACGCCAGGGCCGCGACGCTGATCGCGGCGACCACCCGGTCCTCGTCGTCCCGGATCGGCGCGGCGATGCCGAGCACGTCGGGGTCGAGTTCGCCGCGGGTGACGGAGAAGCCCTGCTCCCGGATCTCCGCCAGGCGCCGCATCACGGCGTCGACGTCGGTCAGCGTCGCCGGGGTGAACCGCTGCAGGGGCGCCGACTTCAGCACCGCGCGGGCCTCGTCCGGATCGCTCCACGCCAGCAGCACGAGGGCGGACGCGCCGGCGTTGAGCGGGAGGGTGCTGCCGCGTTCGTAGGACAGGCGGACGTGGTGCGCGGGTGGTTCCTCGCGGTCGACGCACACGACCAGCTCGCCGACGCGACGGGTCAGCAACACCGTTTCCCGCACCGCTTCGCTCAGCTTGGCCATCACCGGCGCGGCCGCCTCGGACAGCCCGTAGGAACGGCGCGCGATGCGGCCGAGTTCCAGCACGCGCAGGCCCAGCCGGAAGCCGCCGCCCGGAGCCTCCTCCAGGAACCGGCTGGCCACCAGGCTCTGCAGGTAGCGGTAGGCGGTGGAGCGGGCGACCTCCAGGCGGGCGGCGACGGCGGCGCCGGAGAGCACCCGCTCCTCGTCGGTGAACATCATCAGGATGTCGAGGGCGCGGTCGGCCGTGGAGTTGCGCTCCCGGTACGACCCGGTACGCGGTTGTCCTGACATGCGGACGACCATACCGCGTTTCAGGTCTTCGCGGGCTCCGGGTGGAGGCCGAGCAGCCGCGCGGTCTCCTCGACGCCGGCCACGCTCAGGTCGAGCTCCCGCGCGAGCCGGGCCGTGCGCTCCACCAGCGGCAGGTTCCCCGGGCTGAGTTCGCCCTTGCGCAGATACAGCGTGTCCTCCAGGCCGGCGCGCGCGTTGCCGCCCAGGGCGAGCCCCATCGCGGTCAGCCGCAGGTTCGCCCGGCCGATCGCGATCACCTGCCAGACCGCGCCCTCGGGCAGGCGCCGCACCATCGTCAGCAGGTTCTCCGGGGTGGCGGCCATCCCCCCGGCGACGCCCAGCACCAGGGAGAACTGCATCGGCTCGTCGTCGAGCAGGCCCTCGTCCCGCAGCCGCAGGCAGGCGTCCAGGTGGCCGGTGTCGTAGACCTCCAGTTCCGGTTTCACGCCCAGCTCCCGCATCCGGGCCGCGAGCCGCCGCACCGCGTCCGGCGGGTTGCGGAACTCGCCCGCCCCGAAACTCATGCTGCACGGGTTCAACGTCGCCATCCGGGGCCGCAGCTCGACCAGCGCGGCGCGCTCTTCGAACGGCACCGTCAGCCCCACCCCGGTGGAGAGCTGGACCAGGATCGGGCACCGCTGCGCGATGAGGTCCATCGTGCGGCGCGCGGTGTCCGGGTCGGCCGTCGGCCGTCCGTCGGCGTCGCGCAGGTGGATGTGCGCGACCGACGCCCCGGCCGAGTAGGCCGCGGCCACGGCGTCGGCGATCTCCTCCGGCTGCGTGGGCAGGTGCGGGTTGTCGGACTTGGTGGCGATCGGGCCGGTCGGCGCGACCGTGATCACGACGCTCACGAACAGTTCTCCTTCACTCGTCGAAAATCGCCACGGCGCGCGTCCATCCCGCGGACGCGGCGTGGATCTTGACCGGGAAGCAGGCGATGGAGAACCCGTCGGCGGGCAGGTCCTCCAGGCCGTGCAGCTTCTCCAGGTGGCAGTAGCCGATGTCGCGGCCCGCGCGGTGGCCCTCCCAGATCACCGACGGGTCCCGCTCGCGCGCGTAGCGCTGTGCGGTGTGGACGAACGGCGCGTCCCAGCTCCACGCGTCGGTCCCGGTGAGCCGCACGCCGCGCTCCAGCAGGTACAGCGTCGCCTCCCGGCCCATGCCGCACCCGGCGGAGACGTAGTCGTCCTGCCCGTACCGGGCTCCGGCCGCCGTGTTGACCACCACGATCTCCAGCGGCCGCAGGTCGTGACCGATCCGCGCCAGCTCGGCCTCGACGTCGGCGGCGGTCGCCACGTACCCGTCGGGCAGGTGCCGGAAGTCCAGCTTCACCGCGGGCTGCAGGCACCACTCCAGCGGCACCTCGTCGATCGTGACGGCCCGCGCGCCACCGTCCATAGTGGACGCGAAGTGGTAGGGCGCGTCCAGGTGCGTGCCGTTGTGCGTGGTGACGCGCAGGCGCTCGATGGCCCAGCCTTCACCGTCGGGCAGGTCGTCCACCGTGGCCCCGGGGAAGTACGAGACCACCTCCTGCGCGGTCTCGGCGTGGGAGTAGTAGTCGATCTCGGGCAGCAGGCCCGGCGGGTCGGAGGCGATGCCCGCCCGCAGCGGCACCGACAGGTCGACGATCCTGGTCATGGAAGTCCTTTCTCAGCGGGCCAGACCGGCCCGGCCGGTCTCCCTCGTCATGGCGATCACGAGCAGGCCGAGCAGGGCGCACGCGGTGCCCCACAGCCCCGGTGCCGCGCCCCAGCCGGTCCACGCGACCAGTTGCCCGCAGAGGAACGGGCCGAGCCCGGCGGCCACGATGGTGCCGAGGTTGAAGCCGATCGACGTGCCGGTGTAACGGGTCCGGGCGGGGAACAGCTCGGCGAAGGTCGTGTAGACGGCGGCGGAGACGAACGGTTCGATCGCGGCGAACACCAGCACCACCGGCAGGATCACCGCCAGGCTGGAGGTCCCGTCGACGACGAGGAACAGCGGCAGCGACAGCACGGCGAACGCGGCGAACCCGGCACGCGCGATCGGCCGGCGCCCGCGCCGGTCGCTGACCTGCCCCATCACCGGGAACAGCGCCGCCGTCGCCAGCAGCACCACGCCGAGCAGGCCGTAGACGGTGGCCGGCCGGAAGTCCTTGACCTGCACCAGGTGGATGCCCAGGTACAGCTTGGCGAGAAAACCCGGGCCGAGGGTCGCGACGGTGAGCGCCCCGACCCGCAGCACGTCGGGCAGGTGCCCGCGCAGCACGTCCCGCACCGGGGTCCGGGTCCGCTCCGCCTTCGCCACGATCTCGGTGAACTGCGGCGAATCCTCCAGCCGCAGGCGCAGGAACAGGCACACGATCGTCAGCGGCAGGCACAGCAGGAACGGCAACCGCCAGCCCCAGTCGCTCAGCTGCTCCGCGGTCAGCACCGTGCTCAGCAGCGCGACGACGAGCGAGGCGACGCCGAACCCGAGGCCGATCCCGAGCGCGGGCAGGGACCCCAGCGCGCCGCGCCGCCGCGGCGGCGCCATTTCCACGATGTAGGTCTGAGCCCCGGTGAACTCGCCGCCCGCGGACAGGCCCTGCACCAGCCGCAGCACCAGCAGAGCCAGCGGAGCCACCAGCCCGGCCTGCGCGTAGGTGGGCAGCACGCCGATCAGCGTGGACGCGCCGCCCATCAGGAAGATGGTGGCCATCAGCACCGACCGCCGTCCGATCCGGTCGCCCAGCGCGCCGAACAGGATCCCGCCGAGCGGCCGCGCCAGGTAACCGCCGCCGAACACCGCGAGCGCGGACAGCGTCGAGGCCGCGGCGTCGCCGGAGGGGAAGAACAGCGGCCCGAACACGACCGCCAGGAAGCCGTAGATGGTGAACTCGTAGAACTCGACCGCGCTGCCGACGGTGCTGGCGACCGCGGCGCGGCGCAGCGCCACCGGCCTGCCGGTGGTGGACGTGGTGGTCATGGGATTCCTTCCTCGTTGAAGGCGGGGGAGAACGTCAGGAGCGGGCGGCCACCGCCGCGGGCAGGAGGCCGAGGCGCTGGGCGTTGCCGCCGGTGACGGCGGCGGTGGCGGCCGGGTCGAGCCCGGCGGCGCGCACCCGCGCGACCGGGTCGGCGACCCCCATGTCGAACGGGTAGTCCGAGCCGAGCAGCACCCGGTCCGCGCCGGCGGCGGCGACGAGGCCGCGCAGGGCGCCGGGCGTGTAGACGAGCGAGTCGAACCACAGCCGCGGCAGGTACGAACTCGGCGGCTCGGCGCACCCGCGCGCGTCCGGGCGGTGGTGCCAGGCGTGGTCGGCCCGCCCCAGGCACAGCGGCAGGTAGCCGCCGCCGTGCGCGGCGATCAGGCGCAGGCCAGGGAACCGGTCGAGCACCCCGCCGAACACCAGGTGCGACAACGCGACCGCGTGCTCGACCGGCTGCCCCACCGAGTTGGACAGGTACCAGCGGTCCAGCCGTTCGTCCAAAGTGCACCCCCAGGGGTGCAGGAACACCACCGCGTCCAGCTCGGCGGCCCGCTGCCACAGCGGGTCCAGCGCGCGGTCGGAGAGCTCCACGCCGGGGGCGTGCGAGGAGATCTCCACGCCCTTGAGCCCGTGCCCGAGCACGGCGTCGTCGAGCGCCGCGACCGCGAGGCCGGGGTGGCGCAGGGGCGCCACCCCCAGGCCGGCCAGCCGGTGCGGCGCCAGTGCGCAGTGCGCGGCGATCCCCGCGTTGGTGGTCGCGGCGATCTCGGCGGCCAGGCCGCGGTCGGCCCAGCCGTGGTACTGCGTCGGCACCACCGACACCACCTGGACGTCCACTCCGGACTCGTCCATCAGGGACAGCCGGGTGGCCACGTCGGTGAGCCGGGGCCGCCGCCGCGCCGCCTGGTCCGCGCTGACCGCGGCGGACGCGGTGCCCGCGCGGCGCAGCTCCAGCTCGGTGTGCTCGCGGTAGCCGGGCCGTCCGGCGGCCAGTGCCTCGACGTCGTCCAGCCAGACGTGCGCGTGCACGTCCACAGTGGGCGGTCGGCTGTTCATCGGTGAGCCTCCAGGGAAGAGCGGGGACCCTGCCGATTCTTCGGCCGCGGGCATTCCGAAGGAAGCCAATACTTCCGATGCCGGTTATGGACGGACTCTATGCGTCCGGCCGCAGTCCGGTCAGGCAGCGCCGCAGCCAGGCGTGGCCGGGATCGTCGTCGTGGATCGGGTGCCACCAGAACGCCTCGACGAGCGGGATCGCGTCGAACGGGCACTCCAGGATCCGCAGTCCGGGCACGTCCGCGACCAGCGCGGCGACGCGTTCCTGCAGCAGCGCGATCGCGTCGCACGCGCGGACGAGCTGCGGCATCGCCAGGAACGACTCGGCAGTGGCGCACACCCGGGGTACCACGCCGAGCATCTCCATCTGCCGCCAGGCGGGCGCCCGGCCCAGCGGGTCGCCGAACGTCGCCACCCAGGGCAGCTCCCGCAGGTGGTCCATCGTCAGCCGGTCGCCGATCCGCGTGTTGGCCGCGGACGCCACGCACACCCAGCGGTCGGTGTAGAGGTCGATGTTGCGGGGCAGGTCGAGGTAGCCGTGCGGCATCAGCACGCCGTCGACCGTGCGGTAGAACTCGTCCTTGCGGCTGATGGATTCCGGGGTGACCGGCACGAACCGGATGCGCGCGCCGGGCGCCTCCCGCGCGACGCGCGCCACCAGGAGCCCGCCGACGACGCTGATGCCGTTGTCGGAGGACACGATGGTGAACTCGCGGCTCGTCTCGCCCGGGTCGAACTCGGCCTCGGCGCTGAACACGCGCTCGACGGCGGCCACGGCCACCCCGGTCAGCGGGCGCAGCTGCTCGGCGAACCGGGTGAGCACGTAGTGGTTGCCGGACCGCGTCAGCAGGTCGTCGCCGAAGTGCCGGCGCAGCCGGGCGAGCGCGCTGGACAGGGTGGGCTGGCTGCGGCCGAGGCGGATCGCCGCGCCGGTGACGCTGCGCTCGGCGAGCAGGGCGTGCAACGCGTGCAGCAGCGGCAGGTCCAGTCCGGACAGCCGCAGCTCGCCCTGGTCGGCAGGCTCCATCCCGGTTCCCTTCGCGCGATCGGCGGTCACCCCGGAATCGTAGGTCGCTCAGCTCCCGCGCCCGGCGGGCTCCGGCTGGGTGACGGCCGTGCGCCGGATGACGATCTCCCCGTCGGCCGTGGTCACCGCGACCGCGTAGAGGCCCGGCCGGTCGCCGTTGTACCTCAGCGGCAGCCCGGCCGCCTCCGGCCCGAGCCAGGCGACCATGTCCTCCCGGGTGCCGCCGACCTCCATCCACGAGATCCCCCGCGGCGTCACCGCGGACGGGCAGGGCTGCGCGGCCGGATGGACGCTCAGGTCGGGGAGGTGGAAGACGTTGGGCAGGCCGCGGCTCCAGCACGACACGGTGTCCGGGGTGCGGGCGGGCGCGCTGAGGCTGCCGTCCGGCCGCTGCCGCAAGCCCGTTTCGATGATGCCGGTGCCCAGGCGCGCGGCGACGGCTTCGAGTTCGGCGCGGGTGTCCACCCGCAGGCACCAGCCGAGGTAGACGTCGCCGCCGCGGATCTGCTCGTAGAACCAGCGGTCGGAGGCGTTGTGCTCGGGCGAGTAGGCGTCGATGACGCTTTCCACCTCGATGTACTGGTCCGGCCCGAGCGGGACGATCCGGTTGGCGATGCCCAGACCGGGGAACCAGCCGCCCTCGTACTGGCCCAGCCCGTGCGCCGCGCTCACCGTCCTGGCCGGCCGCATCCGCGTGAAGGGGGCCTGATTCTCGCCACCGACCACGTTTCCCTGGTACCCGCAACCTGTACGAGGGCACTGAGCGGCTCTGCCGGGAGGCTGCCCACCGCCACCGCCGGGCCGGGCCGGAGGTGGCCGATGGGCAGCTGCCACATCAGCGACAGGCTGGCGTAGATGCCCGCGGTGAGCAGGACGGTGCCGATCAGGGTGACGACCAGGCCGTTGCCGTTGATCGCGACGAGCACGCCGAGCGCGGCGAGCAGCGCGCCCGCCGCCGAGTGCCACACCCGTTCGGCGCGCCGGTCGGAGTGGCGCGCCCAGAAGAGCGCGACGCCGATCGCGGGCAGGTAGACGAGCGCGGTCACCAGGCCGGTCTGCACGAGGCTCAGCCGGGTGTCGTAGGACTCGGCGAAACCGGCGATGATCAGCGGCAGGAACGCGGTCAGCGCGGCGAACCCGACCCACAGCAGCCCGGTCGCGAAGGCGAAGGTGAGCAGCCGCGCGTCCCGCAGCCGCCCGGTGAGGTCGGCGAGCCGGATGCGCGGACGGCCGCCCTCGGGCGGGGGCACCTCGGCCAGCACCGCCGCGCGCTCCTGCGGGGTGAGCCAGCGCGCCTTCTCCGGCCGGTCGGTCAGCCACACCAGCACGAGCAGCCCGATCAGCACCGACGGCAGGCCCTCCAGGATGAACATCCACCGCCACCCGGCGAGCCCGCCCAGACCGTCGGTGCCCTGCAGGATCACCGCCGACAGCGGCGTGCCGATCACCGCGTACAACGGCAGGCTCGCGATCACGCTGATCAGCCCGCGCCTGGCCGGGGCGAACCAGTAGGTGAGGTAGAGCAGCATGCCGGGCAGGAACCCGGACTCGGCGGCGCCGAGCAGCACGCGCAGGGTGATCAGCGAGCCCTCGCCCTGCACGAACCCGGTGCAGGTGGCGACCGCGCCCCAGCACACCATCAGCAACGCCAGCCACCGGCGCGGGCCGACCCGCTGCAGCGCCAGGTTGCTCGGGATCTGCAGCGCGATGTAGCCGGCGGAGAAGATGCCGGTGGCGAAACCGAACGCGGCCGCGGACAGCCCCAGGTCGGCGTTCATGGTCAGGGCCGCGGTGCCGAGGTTGACCCGGTCCAGGAACGCGGCCGTGTACATCAGCAGGACGAGCGGGACCAGGCGCCACGCGACCTTGCGCAGCGCCCGGCGCCGGACCTCGGGCGGGACCGCCGTGCCGGCGGCCGCCGTCGTCACCCGTTCCGCCCGGTGACTTCGAGCGACGGCGCCCAGCGGGGGATCTCGCTGGTGCCGGAGGGCAGCCGGATGCTCTTGCTGTAGCCGAACTCGTGCAGGGTTTCCAGCGCGTGCTCGCGGCCGTAGCCGCTCGCGCCGACCCCGCCGAACGGGGTGCCGGTGAAGGCGCGGTTGTAGTTGTTGACGAACACCATCCCGGCGCGCAGGGCGCGGCTGACCCGCAGGGCGCGCTCGGAGTCGCGGGTGAACACCCCGGCGACCAGGCCGAAGTCGGTGCCGTTGGCGATGCTGACCGCCTCGGCCTCGTCCTGGAACGGGATCAGGGTGACGACCGGGCCGAAGATCTCCTCGGTGGCGATGCGCATGTCCCGCCGGACGCCGGTGAACAGGGTCGGCGGGACGTAGAAGCCGCCGGCCAGCCGCGGGTCGGCAGGCAGCGGCGCCTGGGCCGCGACCGTGGCGCCTTCGGCGATGCCGACGTCGATGTAGTCCAGGACCCGGCGGCGCTGGGCCTCGGTCACCATCGGGCCGACGTGGGTGCCGGGGTCCGCGCCGTCGCCGACCCGCAGCCGCGGCACGGCTTCGGCGTAGCGGCGCGCCACTTCGTCGTGGACGCCGGCCTGGACCAGGACCCGCGACGCGGCCGTGCACGCCTCGCCCTGGTTGAAGAACCCGCCTTCGATCGCCCACGGCAGGGCGCTGTCGAGGTCGGCGTCGTCGAAGACGATGAAGGGGTTCTTGCCGCCGAGCTCCATCAGTGTCGGGGTGAGGTTGTCCGCGGCGGTCTTGATGACCGCGGACCCGGTGCTCGGCGCGCCGGTGAACGAGATCTTGCCGACGAGCTCGTGCGCGGCCAGCCGGGCCCCGATGCGGCCGGTGCCGGGCACGACGTGGACGACGTCGTCGGGCAGGATCGACTGGGCGATCTCCACGACGCGCAGCACCGACAGCGGCGCCTGCTCCGGTGGTTTGATCACCACCGCGTTGCCGACCGCGAGCGCGGGGGCCAGCTTGCCCGCCGCGTGCAGGGGCGGCCAGTTGAACGGCACGATCGCGGCGACCACCCCGTACGGTTCGAGGGTGGTGATGTCCAGCGTGCTGCCCGCGTCGCGGACCTGGTTCGGCATCGCCTCGCACAGGCTCGCGAACAGCTCGAAGATCGCGATGGCCGCCTCCAGGTCGAACTGGCGCGCCTGGGACAGCGGTTTGCCGTTGTCGGAGGTTTCCAGCGCCGCGATCTCGTCGGCGTTCTCGCGCACCGCCTGCGCGATCTTCCACAGCCAGCGGCCGCGTTCCCGCGGGCTGCGGGCCTTCCACGCGAAGTGCGCGTCGTAGGCCGCCTGGACGGCGAGGTCGGTCTCCTTGACCCCGGCGCCCTGCACGACCGCCACCGGTTCGCCGGTGGCCGGGTTCTCCACGGTGAACCGGTCGGCGTCCTCCGAAGAGGACCACCGGGTGCGGATCACGTCCCCTGGGCTGCTCGTTGTTGTCACGTCACGCTCCCATCTGGCTTCGTGCGACACATCGTGAGCCGGGCCCGATCCACAAGGAAGCCAATTCTGGCTATGCCGGAAATCGAGAGACTCTATGTGCGGAGGGTGCGGGCGGTCCGGGGAGGGTGGATGATGGCGGCACCATGCCGACCTGCTTCGACCATCCGCCCCGGGCCCTGTGCCGCGTCCAGGTGCGGCGCACCGGCAGCGGGCTGGTGCTGTCGGTGCACGGCGAAGTGGATCTCGAGGCGATGCCGGTGCTCGAGGACGCGCTGGCGACGGCGCTGCGCGAGGCGCCCGGGGTGCTGGTGGTGGACCTGACCGGGGTCGGTTTCCTGGCGGCCTGCGGTCTCCGGGCCCTGGTCGAGACGCACCTGCGCGGCGGCACACGGCTGCGGATCGTGGCGGACGGCATCTCCCGGCGGGTTCTCGAGCTGAGCGGGCTGACCGGCACGCTCGCTGTCTACACCGACGTCGCGCACGCCGAGGCCGGCGTCGCCTGAGTTGCGGTTTTGGCGTCCGGCCAGCAGGGTGGTCGTCGGCGACCGTCTTGAGCAGACAGGACGGAGTTGGGGATGGTGACCACGCAGCCGATGTCGGAGATCTCGGAACCGCTGACGTTGGACCTCGAACCGGGCACGGTGCCGCCGCTGGTGGCGGTGCGGCGGTGGGCGGCCAGAGCGCTGTCGGATCTCGGGGAGGACCACCTCGTCGCTGTTCAGCTGGTCGCCACCGAGATCCTCACCAACGCCCACGAGCACGCGGGCGGCGCCGGGCAGCTGCGGCTGTGGCGGGAGCGCGACCCGTGCCGGATCCGCGTCGAGGTGGACGACCCCTCCCCGCGGCGACCGGAACTCCGCAGGCCGGACCCGGCCAGTCCGCGTGGCCGGGGCCTGGCGATGGTGGCCAAGCTGACCGGGGATTGGGGCAGCCGGCGCCGCGGCGACGGTGGGAAGACGGTGTGGGCGGCGATCGACTGCACGAGCTATCCGTGGGGCCGCTGCCCCTGACGCCGGGCCAGGCCAACCGCCTCACCCCGGGCTGGCCAACTGCCGTCGCACCATTTCGGTGATCCACCCCTTGAGCACTTCCAGGCGCTCGGCGATGCCGATGGGCGTGGTTCCGGTGCTCCGGTGGGGGCGGTCCGGGCGGCTCGGCCAGGCAACCGCGCCGCTGCCTCATCCCGAGCTCACCCCGGGCTGGCCTCCTGCCGTCGCACGATCTCCGTGATCCACGTCGGTGCGTAGGGGGATGTGCAGTTCGGTGGCGTGGGGTAGTCCTTGAGCACCTCCAGCCGCTCCCCGATGCCGATCGCCCGGTCCCGGTGCTCCGCGTGGGAGATCCCGATCTGCGCCAGGCAGTGGTTCATCGCCCACTGGAGGCGGTCCGGGGCGTCCTTCATCTCCGCCTCGATGACCTCCAGCAGCCTCCCCAGGTCGAGCCCCCCGGGCCGCTTCGCCACGCGGTCCGTCGTCAGCGCCCACCCGGCGCTCGCGACCACCGGGTCCGCGTCGGCGAGCCAGGACAGCCGCAGGTCCTCCGCGTGCGGGCTCTTCTTCACCACGTAGTTCACGAGCCAGTCGTGCACCTTCGGCGCCCGCGCCTCGCGCAGCATCGCGTCCAGCTCGGCGCGCTCGAACGCCCTCGGGCGGCAGATCAGCAGCGCCAGCAGCCGCGCGGCCGTGTCGCCCGTCGCCCACAGCTCGCGCGCCAGGTCGTGCTGCGTCTTCAGCCGCTTCGCGATCGCGCGCAGCTTGCCCAGGTTCACACCGTGGTCGTCACCGTGCTTCTCGTTGACCGCCCGCGCCTTCGGGTCCTCCAGCGCGGCCAGCTCGGCCATCACCTCCGCCACCATCACGCCACCCTACCGGCGCTGGTACACCCGGCGGCCCGCGAACCACGTCTCCTCGGCCCGCGTGCCGGCCAGCTGGTCGGCGGGCACGGCGAACGGATCGCGGTCGAGCACCACGAAATCGGCCGACTTGCCCGCCACCAGCGAACCGGTGACGTCGTCGACGCCCATCGCCCGAGCCGCGCCCAGCGTGTAGGCGTGCAGGGCCTCCTCGAGGGTGAGTGCCTGCTCCGGCCACAGCTCGCCGGGATGCGTGCCCGTCGGGTCGGCCCGCGTCACCAGTCCCTGGATGCCCGGCCACGGGTTCGGCGAGGGCACCACGGGCCAGTCCGAGCCGCCGGCGATCAGCACCCCGGCGTCGACCAGGTTCCGGTTCGGGTGCAGCTTCTCCGCCCGCTCCCGCGGCACGCACGCGCAGATCGCGTCGAAAATGACGCCGGGGAACCACAGCGCGGGCGACAGGTCGGCGGTCACCCCGAGTTCGGCCAGGCGCGGCACGTCCTCCTCGGCGACGTACTGGCCGTGCGCGATGTGAAACTTCGCGTCCTCGTGCCCGGCGGCGCGCACCGCGGCCACGGCGTCCAGCGTCATCCGCACCGACGCGTCCCCGGTGCAGTGGATCTTCGCCGACATCCCCTGCGCCGCCACCCGCAGCAGCCAGCCGGTCAGCTCGTCGGCGGTCATGGTGGTCTCGCCGCGCCAGGACGGGCCGTGCACGTCGTCGGGCAGGTACGGGCGCAGGAACGCGGCGGTCTTCGACGTCGGCACCCCGTCGAGGAAGATCTTGACGAAGTCCGGCCGGTGGTGGCCGCCGCGGTAGTCCTCCCGCAGGTCGATGAGGTCCTGCCCGAGCGGGTGGGTGCCGAAGATCTGGTCGTTGACCTGCAACGACGTCACCACCCACGCGTCCAGCCGCCCGGTGTCGTCGAGGTGCTTGAGCGCCCGCAGCATCGGCAGCGACGCGGCGGCGTCCTGGAAGGCGGTGATCCCGAACGAGTGCAGGATCTCGATGCCCCGCAGCGAAGCCCGGGCGTCCTGCTCCACATCGGACGGTGCCGACGCCGCGTACGCCCGCTCGACGGGGATCAGGGCGGACTCGATGAGCAGCCCGCTGTCCGCCGAAATTCCCGCGCGTTCCAGTGCGGCGGAGGACACCCAGCGGTTGTGGCAGCTGTCGTCACGCAGCAGCACCGGCCGTCCGCCGCAGGCCTCGTCGAGCGCCGCCAGAGCGTCCGAAGTGGACAACTCGGGAATGAGCGTGCTGCCCCATCCGCCGCCGACCACCCACCCGTCCGGCGGCAGCTCCGCCGACCACTTCCGGATGGCGCTCAGCAGGCCGGGCAGGTCCTCGGTGCCGTCGAACTGCAGCTCGAACAGGTCGGCCCGGCCCGCGGTCAGGTGGTGGTTGTGGACGTCGGCGAGCGCGGGCATCAGGAACGCGCCGCCGTGGTCGACGACCTCGCCGTCGTGAGCCGCCAGCAGGTCCTCGCCGCCGGCCGCGGTGATCACCCCGTCGGTGACGACGAGGACCGAGGCCTCCGGCCGCGCCGGGTCGAGCGTGCGGATGCGGGCGTTGCGGTGGATCTGAACGGACACGGGAATTCCTCCACTCAGTCGCAGCAGTGTGATCCGCGGGCCCGCGGCACGTCGAGGGCGGGGTTGCGGTCGAAGAACCCGACCGGCTTGAGCTTGAAGCCGGTGTAGTCGACCGGCATGATCGGCCAGTCCTCCGGGCGGGGGAAGTGCGTGAGGCCGAAGGTGTGCCACACGACGAGGTCCTGCCCGTCGAGGTCGCGGTCACCGGCCACGTAGGCGGGCAGCCCGGCACCGCCGGGGTGTTGGTTGACGAAGTCGCCGGCCGCGTAGCGCTGCGCCGGGTCATAACGGGTGACCCACAGGTGCTTGGTGGCGAACGTGGCGCGAGCGTGGATGGACGACGCGTCGTCCGCGAGCAGTTCCGGGTTGCCCTCCGGGACGAGCGCGTAGGCGACGGGATCGCCGAGCCGGTTGCGGGACTCCGGGTTGGTGATGTGCCAGATCCGGCCGCGGCGGTTGTCGGCGAGCCGCTGCGCTTCGGATTCCTTCCGCAGCGGCGTCTTGCGGAGCGTGAAGGCGTTGCCGCGCGGGTTGTCCGGCCCGATCGGCACCCGCTCCACGTCGACCTCTTCGACCAGGTTCGCGGTCCCGTCCACGGCCATGTCCAGCCGGGCGCTGAACAGGTGCTGGTGGTACGGGGCGCCGAGACCGGGTGCGAGTTCGGAGGCGTACGGGTAGCCCTTGCCGGGGTAGGCGGAGGTGAACACGACGCCGGTGGCCTTGGCCTCGCACTCGATGGTGCCGTCCAGGTAGAGGTACCAGTAGAAGCCGTAGTCGTAGTTGCCGATCGTGGTGAAGAACGAGATGACCATGCGGCGCTGGCGGCGGGTCTCCGCCGAGCCCGCCCAGAGGTCGGTGTGCTTCCAGAGGATCCCGTAGTCCTCCTCGTGCAGGCAGATCGCGTTGGGCAGGACGCGGGGGTGGCCGAACTCGTCGGCGATCACCGCGTCCAGGTAGGTGATCTCGCCGAGGCAGTCGCAGCCGAGTTCGAGCGCGTTGGCGTAGCGGCCGATGAGGTACTCGCCGGTGTCGAAGTAGTTCTGCCACGAGCGGATGGGGGAGGGGTCGGCGTAGGGCACGACCATCTCGGAGATCGAGGCGCGGCGCACGATCGGCCGGTCCCGGTCGCCGTCGCGGAACGAGATCTCGTGCAGGACAAGGCCTTCGCGGGCGTCGAACCCGATCCGCAGCGACCAGTTCTCCCACCGCAGCAGGTGCCCGTCGAGGGTGAAGCTGGGGCCGTCCGGTTGCGTGATCTCCAGCGGCTTCTGGGTGGTCCGAAGTGGACCGGTGACGGCCGGGTCGTCGAAGTTGCCCGGTTCGGCCGGGATAGGCACCGGGCCGAGGTCGATCACCCGGGTGACCTCCCTGGCCAGGACGTCGACGAACCCGACGAGCCCGTCGACCGGGTGCGCCCACGCGTGGTCCGCCGGGTGCTCCTGCACGAACGCCAGACCGCGCAGGATGCGCCGCCCGGTCTCTTCCGGGTAGTCGAACACCCCGGCCGACAGCGGCGCGACCCGCACCTTCGCCACGTCCAGGTCGCGGGCGGCCAGCGCCGCCAGCCACCGCTCGTCCTTCGCGAGCACCTCCTCGACCAGCGCGAACTCCTCGTCCAGCACGGGCAGCTGCCCGTCCACGGCCGGGTCGAGCGCGCGCCGCGCGACGACGGACTCCGCGGTGAGCGACACCAGCACGTCCTGACCGCCGGTGACGTCGTGCAGGAGGATCCGCGCCACGCGATCGGGGCGGTCGGTGTCCCTGGCGGGTTCTTCGAGGCCCAGGTAGACGACCCGGGCGGTGCCGGGGAGGAGGCCGGCGTCGGCGAGGACGCGGCGGGCGGTGGTGATCTCGTCGGCCGTCAACGGGTCGAGCGGGTGCGGAGGCATCGTCGGGCTCCTTTTTTCTCCACGTGTAGACGAAAGGGTGAGGCATCTTCGCCGCGAACGCAAGAGCCCGTTACCGTGAAGGCATGCCGAAGCAGGTCGACCACGCCCAGCGCCGCGCGGAGATCGCCAACGCCGCGTGGCGGGTGATCGCCGAGCGCGGCATCGACGCGGCCACCATGCGGGCCATCGCCGACGAGATGGGCATGGCCAACGGCGCGCTCAAACACTACTTCCCCGGCAAGAACGCCGTCATCCGCACGGCGTTCACCCGCGTGGTCGACAACACCGACGCCCGCGTGCGGGACCGGCTCGGCGACGCGACCGGGCTGGCCGCGCTCCGCGTGTTCTGCCACGAGGTCATGCCGGTCGAGGACGTCACCCGCCAGGAGGCCCGCGTCGTGCTGCCGTTCTGGCAGCGCGCGCTCGCCGACGCCGAACTGGAGTCGGTCTACGACGCCGCGATGACCGCCTGGCGCGAGCGGATCGGCGGGTTCCTCCGCGACGCCCGCGCCGCCGGTGAGGTCCGTACGCCCGTGCCGGACGAGGTCGTGGTCGAACAGCTGCTCGCCATGCTCAACGGGGTGCAGGCACTGGCGCTGCTCACCCCGGGCACGACCACGCCGGAGCTGCAGCGCCGGATGATCGACGCCTTCCTGGACGGGCTGGCGTAGGGGAATCCTTCAGCGGGCGACGGGAAACACCCAATGTCGCCCGGATCCTCCCGTGATTAGCGTTTTCCAGCAACGCTGGCGAAATCACGGGAGGCGTTCGTGCCGCTGGACGAAGACCTGTTGCCCGAAGCGCGGAAATCGTATCGTTACCAGTGGTACGTGGTGGCGATCTGCATGCTCGCCTACGTGTTCTCGTTCGTCGACCGGCAGATCCTGTCGCTGATGATCGAGCCGATCAAGCGCGACCTGCACCTCACCGACACGCAGTTCAGCCTGCTCAACGGGCTGGCGTTCTCCCTGCTCTACTCGGTGATGGGCCTGCCCATCGCGATACTGGCGGACAAGCGCTCCCGCCCGCTGATCATCTCCATCGGGGTCGCGTTCTGGAGCCTGGCGACCGCGGCCTCCGGGCTGGCGAAGAACTTCGTGCACCTGTTCCTCGCGCGGATCGGCGTCGGCGTCGGCGAGGCCGCGTTGTCGCCCGCCGCGTATTCCATGTTCAGCGACATGTTCCCGAAGAGCAAGCTCGGGCGCGCCTACGGCATCTACTCGCTCGGTTCGTTCATCGGCGGTGCCGCCGCGTTCATCATCGGCGGGTACGTCATCAACCTGCTGAAGTCGGTGGACGCGGTCACGCTGCCGCTGCTCGGCGAGGTGCGCGCGTGGCAGCTGACGTTCCTGATCGTCGGGCTGCCCGGGATCGTCCTGGCGCTGCTGGTGTTCCTCACCGTGCGCGACCCGCGCCGCCGCGGGCTCCGGCGCGACGCCGACGGCGGCGTGCAGAAGGTCGCGCTGCGCCACGTGATCGGGTTCCTGTGGCGGCACCGCCGCACGTTCGCGGCGCACTACCTGGGGTTCTCGCTCTACGCGCTGGTGCTGCTGGGGATGATGGCCTGGACGCCGGCGTTCTACATCCGCGCGTTTTCACTGACCTCCACCGAGGCCGGCTACCTGCTCGGCGTGGTGGTGCTGGTGGCCAACGGCAGCGGCGTGCTCTTCGGCGGCTGGCTGGTCGACCGGCTGGCGCGGCGCGGCCACACCGACGCGGCCATGCGGGCCGGGGTTATCGGCGCGCTGGGCATGACCGTCCCGGTCGTCGCCTTCACGCAGGTCGGCCAGCTGTGGCTGTCGCTGGCGCTGCTGGCCGTCGCGATGTTCTTCGCCTCCTTCCCGATGCCGGCCTCCACGGCCGCCATGCAGGTGCTCAGCCCCAACCAGATGCGGGCCCAGGTGTCGGCGATCTTCCTGCTGATCTCGAACCTCATCGGGCTCGCGCTGGGCACCACGCTCGTCGCGCTGGTCACCGACCGGGTGTTCGGCGACCCGAAGATGGTCGGCTCGTCACTGTCCATTGTCTACGGTCTCGCGTCCGTGCTCACGGTGCTGCTGCTGTGGCGCGGGTGCCGGCACTTCCGGCGCAGCGTCGCGGCGGAGCGCGCGGCCGGGGAACCCGCCGCACAACCGGAAGGAGTCAGCTGAATGAGGATCGCAGTGCTGGGCGGTGGCCACGGGTGCTGGGCCGCGGCCGCGGAACTGACCGAGAACGGCCACGACGTGCGGTGGTGGCGCCGCGACGCCGCCGCGCACCAGGCCCTCCGCGAGGCCGGCGCGATGACCGTCCGCGACCACCGCGGCACCCGGCAGGTGCGGGTGGGCGAGCTGGTCACCGACCTCGCCGAGGCGGTGCGTGACGCCGCCCTGATCGTCATCCCGCTGCCCTCGACCACGCACGCCGACCTGGCCGCCCGGCTCGCCCCGCTGCTCACCGACGGGCAGGTGGTGTTCCTGCCGCCGGGCACGCTCGGGTCGGTCCTGTTCGGCAAGGCGCTGGCGGAGGCGGGCAACCCGGCCGACGTCGCGTTCGCCGAGACCGGCACGCTGCCCTACCTGGCCCGGCGGCACGGCGCCACCGAGGTGGTGATCAGTGGTTATGCGACCCGGCTGCCCACCGGGGTGTTCCCGGCGCGGCTGGCGGCCAAGGCGTTCGACGTGCTGCGCGCGGCCTATCCGAGCGTCGAGGAGAGCGAGGACGGCCTCAGCGGGGCTCTGATGAACGCCGGGCCGGTGATCCACCCGCCGCTGATCCTGATGAACGCCGGGCCGCTGGAGCACTTCGAGGCGTGGGACATCCACAACGAGGGCACGCAACCCGCGATCCGGCGGGTCACCGACGCGCTGGACGGCGAGCGCATCGCGCTGCGGGAGGCGCTGGGCTACGGCGCGCCGCACTTCCCGCTGGCCGACCACTACGCCACCGACGGCGACGAGTGGATGTACGGCCGGGCCGCGCACGAGAAGCTCACCGACTCCGGCGACTGGCGGGAGAAGATCGACCTGCTGACCCACCGCTACATGCTGGAGGACACGCGGCTGGGGCTGTCGCTGCTGGTGTCGGTGGGCCGCTGGGCCGGGGTGCCGACGCCGGTCGCGGCCGGGCTGCTGAGCATCGCCTCGGCGGTCACCGGGCGGGACCTCTACGCGGAGGGCCGGACGCTGGAAAGCCTCGGGCTGGCGGAACTCTCCCGGCCGGAGCTGACGCGGCTGCTGCGGGAGGGTTTCACCTCGTGAGCGACGAGATCGCCGTCGTCGGGGCCGGCCGCATGGGGGAGGGCATCGCGCTCACCTGCCTCGCGGCCGGTTTTCCCGTTGTGCTGGCCGACGTCAAGGACCGCGCGGATGAAGAACGGCGCGAATACGCCGACCGGCTTCGCGCCCGGCTCGGGTCCGGAGTGACCGTGTGCGGGCGGGAGCCGGGCGCGCTGGCCGGTGCCTCGGTGGTGTTCGAGGCCGTGCCGGAGGTGCTGGAGATCAAGCGGGACGTGCTGGCCTGGGTTTGCCGCGAGGTCGCCGCGGACGCGGTGATCGCCTCGACCACGTCGACGTTCCTGGTCACCGAGATCGCCGGACTGGTCGAGCGGCCGGAACGGGCGGTCAACGCGCACTGGCTCAACCCCGCCGATGTCATGCCGCTGGTCGAGGTCAGCCGCAGCGACGAGACCGACCCGGCCGCGGTGTCCCGCCTGACCGGCCTGCTGGAGCGCCTCGGCAAGATCCCGGTGGTGTGCGGGCCCGCGGCAGGCTACATCGTGCCGCGGCTGCAGGCGCTGGTGATGAACGAGGCGGCCCGCATGGTCGAGGAGGGCGTGGCGAGCGCCGCCGACATCGACCTCGCCGTGCGCGCCGGGCTCGGCCCCCGGTTCTCGGTGCTCGGGCCGCTGGAGTTCATCGACTGGGGCGGCGGTGACATCCTGTACTACGCCTCCCGCTACCTGGCCGCCCAGCTCGGCGACCGGTTCCGGCACCCGGACGTCATCGAGGAGAACATGGCCGCCGGCCGCCGTGGTCTGCGGGACGGGACCGGCTTCTACACCTTCGACCCGGACGGCGTCCCGGCGTACCGCGCGGCGCGGATGCGGGAGTTCGCCGAACTGTTCCGCCTGCGGGAACCGGAGCTCCGGGCCGGCACGCCGGTGCCGGCCCGGTCCCCGTCAGGACGCGAGAGCCACAGCGGCGGTGGCCCGTCGCCGGTGCACGACCGCGACCACCAGCCCGAGGACGAACACGGCCGCGACGGACGCCAGTAGCACCGCGGCGGTCGCGCCCGAACCGCCGGTGAGCGTGCCGAAGTTGACGATCAGCAGCACGATCCCCGCCAGGATCAGGACCGCGGCCAGCGCCGGTGAGTACCGCGTGTGCCACGTGGACTCACCGCGCCGGTCGCGCCGGAACCAGGCGAGCACCGACACGCTGGTCAGCACGTACAGCACCAGCAGCCCGACGACCGACACCCCGCCGAACCACGAGAACAACGTCAGCACCGGGTCCATGCCCCGCGCCGCGAACGGCAGCACCAGCGCGGCCGCGACCACCGTCGAGGCCACGCCCGCGAGGTAGGGCGAGCCGTGCCGGTTGGTCCAGGCGAGGCGGCGCGGCAGGACCGCGTTCTCCGCCAGCGAGTGCAGGTACCGGTTGATGGCGTTGTGGAACGCGAGGACGCCGGCCAGCAACGACGTGGCCAGGATGATCCCGACCGCGTGCGCCGCCCAGCCGCCCAGCGTCGCCTGGATCGCGCCGGCGACCAGCCCGCTCGCCTCGCCCGCCCCGACCGCCTGGCCCGCGGCGTCCACAACGGACCCGGCGCCGTAGAAGCTGACCACCATCCAGGCCACGAAGGCGAAGAACACCGCCACGACCGCCACCGCGAGATAGGTCGCCCGGGGGATGGTGCGGCGCGGGTCGCGGGCCTCCGGCGCGTACAGGGCCGTCGACTCGAACCCGAACATCGACGCGACGGCGAAGGTGAACGCGACCCCGGGCGCCCCGGAGGCGATCGCCGACGGGCCGAACGTCGCGCCGAAGTCCAGGCCCTGCGGCCCGCCGCCGCGGGCGAACGTGATCACCGCGAACACCAGCAGGATGCCCATCTCCAGGCCGACCAGGCAGGCCAGGGCGCGGGCGCCGATCTCGATGTTCAGCCAGGCCCACGCCATGACGAGCACCATGGTCACCAGGCCGCACGCCCACCACGGCACGGAGATCCCGGCGTAGGCGGCGAGCAGGCCCGACACGGTGACGCCGTAGAGGCCGTACATGGCGGCCTGGACGGTGCAGTAGGCGAACAGGGCGACGAAGGCGGACGCGGTGCCGGTCGTCGTGCCGAGGCCGCGGCCGATGTAGGTGTAGAACGCGCCGCCGTCGGTCACGTTCCTGCTCATCGTGATGTAGCCGACGGCGAACAACGCCATCACCACCCCGACGAGCAGGAACGTGGCCGGGGCGGCCGGGCCGTTGCCGAGGGTGATCGCGATCGGCAGCGCGCCCGCGATCCCGGTGAGCGGCGACTGCGCCGACAGCACGAAGAAGACGATCGCCGCGACGCCGAGCGAACCCCGGCGCAGGGCGGTCCCGTGATCCGGTGTGGGGAGAGACATCGTTGTCCTTCCGTGGGTTTCCGGTCAGAGCGGGGAGACGGCGGACTCGGGCATGTGGCCTGCGGTGATCTCGACGCCGGAGAGGGCGCCGGCGAACGCGGTGAACTCGGGGATGTCGCCGGCCCCGGCGTTGGCCTTCTCGGCCGCCTCCTGGGTCCGGTAGATCCACACGTCGGTCCAGGAGCCGTCCTCGCCGCGGCTCAGCGCGGGCACGGACAGCAGGTCCGGATGGGCGTCCCGCACGGCCAGGATCGCGGCCGAGCGCAACGCGACGAGACGGTCCTCGGGCAGGTCCGTGCGGTAGTGGACGAACTCGACGAAGTAGGGCACGGGGTTTCCTCTCTGTTGTGGACGGTGTCAGCGGGTGAGCAGCCGCCGCGCGACGGTCAGACCGGTTTCGATGGCGCCGTCGACGAACCCGGCCCATCCGGTCGCGTAGCCGCTGCCGGCGAAGTGCAGGCGGTCCTGCGGCTTGCGGAACTCTTCGAGCGCGCGGAGCTGGCCGGGGGCGAGCATCGGCCAGGTTTCGCCTGCGAACTCGTCGGCGACCCAGTCGTGCCCGTCGGCGGCGACGACCTCCAGGTCCGGCCGCCACAGCGCCAGGGCCTTGGCGACCGCTTCGGTGTCGTCCGGCCGCAGCGCGGACGCGCGGGGACCGAACGCGACCAGCAGGGTGTCGCCGTCCACGGTGTACTCGGTCTGGCCGAACGTGAGCGGCGAGTCCGGGCCCGCGAACACGACGAACGGTTCGACCTCGCCGCGGACGCGGATCCACGTCTTCATCCCCTTCGACGCCTGCCCGGCGCGGGCCGCGTCCCGCAGCACCGCGGGCAGCCCGGGCTCGAACTCGATCGAGGGGAGGACGTTCTGCGGCAGGGTCACCACGACGTCGCCGGCTTCGAAGGTCTTGCCCGACGCGGTTTCCACGGCGACGCCGGTGCTCGTGCGGCGGATCTTCGTGACGACCGTGCCGAGGCGGATGTCGGCGTCGGTGTCGGCGGCGATCGCGTCGGCGAGTGCCTTGGTGCCGTGCGTGAACTTGACCGTCGCGCACGTCTCGAACATCAGCGGCCAGCTGCCCGAGGCCGCCGCGCACCACCGCAGCGCCTGGGTGAGCGCGCCGTCCTCGGGCGGGCTGTTGAAGTTCAGCGCCCACATGCCCGCCAGGAGTTCCCGGTCGGCGGGCGGCAGGCCGAGCGCGTCGATCCGGTCGGTGACGGACTGCCGGTCTAGCGCGTGCAGGACGTCCGGATCGGGGCGCCGGAACGGTTCCCACGGCCACTCGAACCACTCGCGGCTGTCGGCGAGGAACGCCTGCATCCCCGGGTCGAACCGCGCGAACAGCTCGTCCGCGCTGCCTTCGTGGGCCTGCCCGCCGACGTGCCAGTAGGCGCGGGCGGGGACCGGGCTGCGGGTCAGTTCCAGCTGGTAGCGGGAGATCTCGGCCCACACGTGGGGCTGGGTCCAGTGCACCCAGGTGCCGCCGAGTTCGAGCGGGCGGCCCAGCCGCTCGGCGGTCCAGGTGCGGCCGCCGATGCGGTCGCGGGCTTCCAGGACGGTGACCGTGGTGCCGCGGTGGGTGAGTTCGCGGGCGGCCGTCAGGCCCGCGAACCCGGCTCCGACCACGACGACATCGGCGCGTTCAGGCATGAGGGAATCCCTTGCGGAAGGAGAGGTCGACGCCGCCGGTGGCGGGCGTCCGGGGTGTGCCCAACTGTGACTCGGTCCGCTAAATTAGTCAAGTGGATAATTTGGCGGCCGGTACCATTCCGACGGTGACGAACGAGACGGCGGGCGCGTCCCGCGGGCGGGCGCGGCCGCACGGCACGGGCCGGGAGGCCCTGCTGGAGGCGGCGGTGCGGGTCGTGGCGCGCCAGGGGCTCCGGCAGCTCACCTACCGCTCGGTCGCGAAGGAGGCCGGCGTCAACCACGGGCTGGTCACCCACTACTTCGGCAGCATCGACGAGCTGACCGCCCAGGCCCTGCGGCGGTCCCTGGACAGCAGCGTGCCGTCGGTGACCCCCGAGCCGGGCTCGGGCAGGCTGGACCTGCTCGGCGACGGCCTCGCCGAGTTCGTCGCCGAGCAGCCCGAGACCCAGGCGTTCCAGTACGAGCTGACGCTGGAGTCGCGGCGCCGCCCCGAGCTCGCCCCGCAGGTCCGCGAGCTCTACGACGGCTACCGCGCGGCGATCCGCGCCGAGCTCGCCGCCGCCGGGCTGGACGACGAGGGCCTGGCCGCGCTGGTGTTCGCGGCCATGGACGGCCTGGTCTTCCAGCAGATCTGCGGGGTCGACGAGCTGCCGACCGAACGGGTCCTCGACACCCTGCGCCACGTGCTCACGCGCCTGCGGCCGGAGAGCTGACCGTCACCGGACCGGCTCCGGGACCGCCGCGCTCCGGCGGCGCGCCCGCACCGGCGCGGTTTCGGGCAGGCAGAGCAGGCACACCAGCGACAGCCCGAGCAGCGCGGCCAGGTAGAAGCCGACGTTGAGCGCGTCCCCGGTGCCTGCGACGATCCGGTTGGCGATCATCGGCGAGATGCCGCCGCCCAGCACGGCGCCGACGTGGTAGCCCACGCCAACCCCGGACTGGCGCTGCTCGCGCGGGAACAGTTCGGAGAAGAACGTGTACATCGGTCCGAAGAGGACACCGGTGGCGCAGAACCCGATGATCACGGCGGTGTTGACCGCGGCGACCGTGCCCGCCGAGCTGAGCGGGAACATCAGCAGCGCCGACCCCAGCGACAGCACGACACCGGCCAGCATCACCGGCTTGCGGCCGAGGCGGTCGGACAGCCACGCCGCGCCGACGTTGCACAGCGCGTGGCAGACCAGGGCGATCATCGAGCCGTTGACGATGGGCTGGCGGGGCAGCCCCAGCCCCTCCGGGGCGCGGGCCGTGGCGTAGGACAGCATGAACGTGGCCAGCGCGAACGTGCTGGCGGTGAGCCCGATGTTGACGCCCGCGACCAGCGCGAGCCGCCGCCAGTTCGCCTTCACGACCGCCAGCAGCGGCGCCTTCACCCGGGCGCCCTCCTGCTCGGCCATCTCCCGGAACACCGGGCTCTCCGCGACGCCCTTGCGGATCCACAGCCCGACCACGAGCACCAGACCGCCCGCGAGGAACGGGATCCGCCAGCCCCAGCCCGTGACGTCGTCGTCGGGGAGCAGCAGCACCAGCGTGAAGGCCAGGTTGGCGAGGATCGTGCCGACCGGCGAGCCGATCGCCACGAAGGACCCGTACAGGCCGCGGCGCTGCTCGGGGGCGTGCTCGATCGCCAGCACGGCCGCGCTGGAGTTCTCGCCGCCCCTGGCCAGGCCGTGGCACAACCGCAGCAGCACCAGCATGACGGGCGCCGCGACGCCGACGGCCGCGTAGGTCGGCAGCACGCCCATGCCCAGCGTCGCCAGGCCCATCAGCACGAACGCGCCGAACAGGGCCGTCTTGCGGCCGCGGCGGTCGCCGAGCCAGCCGAAGACGGCGCCGCCCAGCGGCGCCGCGACGAAGCCGATCGCGAACGTCGCGAGGCTCATGAACGTGCCGAACCACGCGTCGCCGGTGGCGAAGAACACCTGGCCGAACACCAGGGCGGCGGCGGTTCCGTAGATCTGGAAGTCGTACAGCTCCAGCGAAGTGCCGACCGCGGCGGCCACTCCGATGCGCGGTAGGCTGGGCTGAGCGGGGCCGTGTGTGGTCATCGACCGTCCTCATCGTCCGTGGTGGTTCCCGTTACGGTAGGAAGCGCCCGCCGCGGCTCCCAGTCGCAAATCCCGCAGCCGCATAGGGGAAACCTGCAGCGCGCTTGACAAGGTTCGCGCCGGTGACAGATGGTGTTCGGCATCGCGCCTCCCGCTCGGAGAAGGAGAATCCCGTTGACCGACACCGCTCTCGAAGCACTCGCCCGGCGGGTCGAGGTGCTCGAGGCCGAAGCCGAAATCCGCCGGCTACAGGCTCGTTACATGTTCCTGTGCGACACGCCGCTGCCCGAGTACGGGATTTCCGACGACGCCAAGCGCATCGAGCTGATCCTGGAGCTCTACACCGAGGACGCGGTGTGGGAGGGCGTCGGCGAGTACTACGACGGGCAGTTCGGGCGGGCCGAGGGCAAGCAGGCCATCCGGGAGCACTTCGAACGGTTCTGGGGCGAGAAGCGGGATCCGGCGCTGCTGTTGAACGCGCACTACCTGACGTCGGAGCAGATCCACGTGCACGGCGACACCGCGGACGGGCAGTGGATCCACATGCAGCCGTGGCTGTTCTCGGACGGCAGTGCGCTGCTGCGGTCCAGCCGCCTGAACAACGCGTTCCGGAAGGAGGACGGCGGGTGGCGGATCACCCGCACCCGCACCGAGAACGTGTTCGTGGCGCCGCTGCCGGACCACTTCGCCAGCGACCGCCCGTCGGCGTCGGTACTGATGAAGCCATGACCGACGCGGTGGTGCACATCGTCGACGACGACGAGGGCCTGCGGCAGTCGCTGGCGTTCCTGCTGGAGAGCGTCGGCATCCAGGCGCTGACCTACCCCGACGCGCCCGCCTTCCTGGCCGAGTTCGACCCGGACGAGCCCGCGGTGGTGATCGTCGACGTGCGGATGCCCGGCATGAGCGGGTTCCAGTTGCAGGAGGAACTGACCGCGCGGGGCTACCCGGCGCCGGTCGTGTTCTGCTCCGCACACGGCGACATCCCGATGTCGGTGCGCGCCATGACCCGCGGCGCGGTGGACTTTCTGGAGAAACCCTACGAGCCGCAGCGGATCCTGGAAGTGGTGCAACGGCAGCAGCAGGACGCGTGCCGGCGGTTCACCCGCGAGGCGGCGCGCCGGGCGGTGGAGGCGCGCCTGGCGCAGCTGACCCAGCGGGAGCGCGAGGTGCTGCGGTTGGTGGTCGAAGGGGTGTCCAGCCAGATGGCGGCGAACCGCTTGGGCACGAGTGTGAAGACGATCGACGTGCACCGGGCGCGGATCAAGGCGAAGACGGGGGCGGAGAGCCTGGGCGCCCTGGTGCACGACATCCTCACGCACCGCGTGGTGGTGTGAGGTCGCTTGTGGATCGATGAGCGCGGCTCGCCGGTTTCGCCCGGCGAGCCGCGCTGCATTCGGTCGGTGGATGGTGCTGCGTGCTGGTCCAGCGGAGCGCGAGGTGCTGCGGTTGGTGGTCGAAGGGGTGTCGAGCCAGATGGCGGCGAACCGCTTGGGCACGAGTGTGAAGACGATCGACGTGCACCGGGCGCGGATCAAGGCGAAGACGGGGGCGGAGAGCCTGGGCGCCCTGGTGCACGACATCCTCACGCACCGCGTGGTGGTGTGAGGGTCTTTCTGCGGGTCCTTTATGGAGCCCAAGTGCTCACGGCTGAGTGCGGCTCGCCGGTCTGGCGGGCCGCGTCGCATTCCGGCGGTGCGTGGTGCGGGGCCGGATCGCGCCCCCCGGTTTCACCGAGCGAGTCGCGCTGCCTCCCGGCGGGAGGTCCTTTGTGGATCCCGCGCACCCACTGCTGAGCGCGCGGGCTACTGCCGAGCGCGCGATCACTCCACCAACGCGCGCTCCACCCAGCAAGCCGTGGTCAGCAAAGCCGTCTCCTCCCGCGCCCGGCCGACCAGCTGAATCCCGAGCGGCAGACCGTCCTCAGTGGACAACCCGGGCACGGCCACCTGCGGAACACCCAGCGCCTGCCACGGCCGGCTCAGCACCGGATCTCCCGTCGCGGCCAGGCCCTCCGGTGGGGGACCGGGCGCCGCGGGGCCGAGGATCGCGTCGTGGGAACCCAGGAAACCCGACACCGCCGACGCGGCCGACCGCACGAACTCCCGCGCTCGCCGGTACTCCGCCTCCGGGGTCTGAGCACCCGTCTGCAACAGCGTCGCCAGCGGCGCGCTCAGCTCCGCCGCCCGCTCCAGCTCGGCGGCCCGTTCCCGCGCCGCCTCGTACGCCATCACCACCGGGTGCGCCGCGGTCAGGTCCGCGATCAACCGCTCGTCCGGGAACGCCTCCACCACCGCGCCCGCCGCCACCAGGCGGTCCCTCGCAACCGCCAGCGCCGCGCGCATCGCGGGTCCGGCGATGCCCGTCCACAGCAGCAGCCGCGGGGGACGGGCGGGCAGTCCGGCCGCGTCCGGCGAACCGGTCAGCGCCGCGTGGGCCAGCGCCAGATCCGACATCCGGGCGGTGTAGAAGCCGTGGCTGTCCAGGCTCGGGCTGAGCCCGGTGACCCCGTCGACCGGGAACCGGCCGTGGCTGAGCACCATCGCCGCGACCCCGCAGAACGACGCGGGCCGGATCACCGAACCGGCGGTCTGCGACCCGAGCGCGAGCGGCACCTGCCCCGACGCGACGGCCGCCGCCGAGCCGCTCGACGACCCGCCCGGCGTGTGGCCCGGCGCGCTCGGGTTGTCCGTCGGGCCGGGGGAGAAGAACGCGAACTCCGTGGTCACCGTCTTGCCGACCGGCACCGCGCCCGCGCGCCGCCACGCCGTCACGATCGCGGCGTCGGCCGCGGCGGGCGGGCTGCCGGCGCGCAGGCCCGATCCGCACCGCGTGGGCAGGCCGGCCACGTCGATGATGTCCTTCACCCCGAGCGGCACCCCGCCGAGCGGACCGGCCGCTACCGGCTCCGGCCACGCCAGCTCCACCCACGCCCGCAGCGCCGGCTCCGTCTCGGCGATGCGCTCACGGGACCGGCGCAGCGCCTCGTCCACCGAACCACTCACCAGCTCCCGCAGTGACCACGGCGCGCGCAGCGGCTTCACGCGTCCTCCCAGGCGGCGTCGGCGACCCAGAAGTCCATGCCGCTCTCGCTCACGCCGTGCCGCCACTCCGAGGTCCGGCGCAACGTCGGCTCGACCTTCGCGGTCACGGCGTCCGCCGCCTCCGGGCCGTCGTCGGGCACCTGCCAGTGCACCCAGTTCAGCTCGCGCCCCTCGGCGTCGTGCACGAACAGGTCCACGTGCCGCCAGCCGTAGCCGTGCGTGTCGTTGTAGCAGGTCAGCGTCATCCGCTCCATGGCCGCTCTCCTACGCCGCAGTGGTGCCGAGGCTGTGGAACCGGCGCTGGAAGTACACCAGCGCGGCGGGGTCGTCCCCGGTGATCACGGTGTCCACCTCGACGAACAGCACCGAGTGCGACCCCGACGCCTGCTCGGCGACGATGGTGCCGACCACCGAGGCGCACGCCCCGGTGAGCACCGGCACCCCGTGGGTCGCCAGGTCCCACCGTCCGTCGGTGAACCGCTCCGCGGTGGGCACGCCGGTGGCGCCGGCGAAGTGCAGCGCCAGGTCCTCCTGGCCGGCGCCCAGCACGTTCACCGCCAGCCTGCCGTTGCCGACCAGCACGTCGTGCGAGCGGGCGGTGCGGTTCACGCAGACCAGCACGGTCGGCGGCGAGTCGGTCACCGAACAGGCCGCGCTCACGGTCATGCCGGCGCGGCCACGGGGACCGTCGGTGGTGATGACGGTGACCGCCGCCGAGAGGTTGGCCATCGCGGCGCGGAACTCGGTCTGCTGCCGGGTCAGCTCGGGCACGATTCCTCCAAACGATCGCCGAACAGCTCGAACGTACGCGCGCGGCGGGGCCGCCGGGAAGTGAGAGTTCTTCCCGCCCCGGTAAGGGTTTCCCTTACGTATCAGGGGTTTCCGCGAGCGGCAGGGCGAACCCGAACCGCGAGCCGGCGCCGTCGCGGGGCTCGGCCCAGATCCGGCCGTGCTGGCGGGTGATGATCCGGTGCGACAGCGCCAGGCCGATCCCGCTGCCGTGCTCCTTCGAGGTGAACGACTCGGCGAACGGGTCCCGCGGCAGGCCGCGTCCCCAGTCCTCCACGGTCAGCACGCCCTCACCGCCCTCGGCGCGCGTGGTCAGCACGATCTCGCGGCGCTCCGGGCCGAAGGCCGCCACCTCGTCGATGGCGTTGAAGCAGAAGTTGAGCACCACCTGCCCGGTCAGCACCCGTTCGCACCGCACCGGCACCGGACCCGGCGGCTCGCGGACCACCACGTCGACGCCCGCCGCGTCCGCCCGCAGCCGCACGAAGTACAGGCATTCGGTGACGATCTCGCCGAGGTCGGCCACCTGGCGCACGTGCTCCAGGTGCCCGACGAACGCGCGCAGTGCCGCGACGATGGCGCTCGCGCGGTCGATCTGCCGGACCGCGCTGTCGATGCCGAACCGCACTTGCTCCGCGGCCGTCCCGGACGCGTGCCGGGCGGCGCCGCCGAGGAAGTTCGCCGCCGCCGCGAGCGGCTGGCCGAGCTCGTGCGCGATCGCCATCGCCATGTCGCCCATCGCGTTGTAGCGGGCCAGGTAGTTCTCCTGCTGCAGTTCGCGTTCCCGCCGGAGGTCCTCCTGCACGCGGCCGGACACGTCGTGCAGGATCATCAGCAACGCGTCCCCGCCGGTCTCCTGCAGCCGTTCGAGGCTGCCCTCCAGCCACACCGGCTCGTCCGCCCCGGTGAGCGCGAGCTGCACCGTCGTCACCGGATCGGCCCGCTCCAGGACCTCCGGCCAGGACGCCGGGCGGCCGGCCAGCCGCAGCGTGCCGTACCCCGACAGCGGGCCGAGCGGCTGCCCGCTGTCCGCGCCGATCACCTTCAGCGCCGTGTCGGTGGCGAACCGCAGCACGCCGTCCCGGTCCAGCATCAGCGCGATCGTGGACGTGCGGTGCGCCAGCGCGTCCATGTAGGACGCGGTGCGCCGCAGCTCCTGCTCGATCTCCTGCTCCCGCTCGATGTCGCGAAACTGCACCATCACCGCCGGCCCCTGCGCGAGTTCCACGCGGATCGCGATGGCCTCGGTCGGGATCACCCGTCCCGTGCGGGACCGGTAGTGCCACTCGATGCTGTTCGTGCCCTTCTCCACCGCGTCCTGCAGCCACGCCCGGCCGATCACGCGGTCGTACTGGCGCGCGGTGCTGCTCATGTGGTTCGCCTTGAGCGGACGCAGCTCGGCCACGCTCCACTCGAGCATCTCGCACGCCGCCGGGTTGGCCCACAGGATGTTCTTCGTCGCCGCGTCGTGCACCAGCACGCACATGCGGCTGGCGTGGAGCATGGTCACGAAGTCCTCGGTGACCAGTTCGGGCGCGCGTGGATCCACCTGCATCCCGCCAGGGTAAGCCGGGCGCGGCCGGCGCGCGCTGAAGGAATCCCCTACCCGGTGCCGCAGAACCACCAATTCCGCACGGCGGCCCCGGCTGCCTACCGTCGGTGGGCAACCCGCGAGTAGGAGGAGGCGCGATGGTGCACACCCCGCAGGGCGTCGGGTTCGACGACGTCCTCGCCGAGCTCGCGCAGCGGCGGCAGGAGTTCCGCGAGCAGCGCTACGTGCCGAAGGACTTCGTCGCACGGCTCAAGCAGATCGGGATCTACCGGGCGGCGACGCCGGGCAAGTTCGGCGGGCAGCCGATGCCGCCCGCCGAGTTCCTCGACACCATCGAGCGGATCTCGGTGGTCGACGGTTCCACCGGCTGGGTCGCGAGCTTCGGCTCCGCGCAGATCTACCTGGCCGCACTGCCGCTGGACACCCAGGCCGAGCTGTACCGCGACGGCCCGGACGTGGCCTTCGCCGGCGCGCTGTTCCCGATGCAGCGCGCCGCCGCCACCGAGCGCGGCTACCTGGTCGACGGGCACTGGAAGTTCGCCAGCGGCTGCATGGGCGCCGACCTGATCGGCGTCGGCCTGCCCGGCGACGAGGAGTCCGGCGGCAAGCCGCGCACCGCGGTCCTGCGGCCGGACCAGGTCGAGATCGTCCAGGACTGGGACGTCGTGGGCATGCGGGCCACCGGCTCGTTCGACATCGTGGTGCGCGGGGTCGAGGTGCCCCGTGAGTGGACCTTCATCCGCGGCGGCGCGCCGACCGTGGACGAGCCGCTCTACCACTACCCGACGATCGCCTACGCCTCCCAGGTCCTCGCCGTGGTCGGCGCGGGCGTGGCGCGCGCGGCCCTGGACCACGCCAAGCAGGTCGGCGGCGGCTACACCGGGGTCACCGGCGCGCCGAAGCTCGCCGACCGGGCCTACTACCGCACCGAGGTCGCCCGCGCCGAGGCGGACCTGAGCTCGGCCCGCGCCTGGTTCTACGACCTGAGCGACCAGGTGTGGCAGCACGTGCTGCGCGGCGACACCGCCACCGACGAGCACAACGCCCGGCTGCGGCTGGCCTCCGCGCACCTGGCCCGCGTGGCTTCGGGCGTAGTGGACCGGCTCGTCGAGATCTCCGGCACCGCCCCGATCTACACCGAGCACCCGCTGCGCGACCTGGCCGGCGACGCGCTGGTGCCCAAGCAGCACGCCTTCCTCGGCCCGGCGATCTTCGACTCCGCCGGGGCCGTCCTCATGGGACTGTCGCCCACCAGCCCCGGCTTCCGCTGACCCGACCACCACCGACGAGGAGGACCGAGATGAGCGCGACGCCCCTGCGCGTGCTGTTCTGCATCGGCATCAACCAGAACTTCTTCGACCTGCCTGCCGACGGCATCACGCCCGGGCACGTGTGGCAGGCGTTCGTGTCCATGCTGGACGGCATCAAGGCGCTGCCCGGCGTGGACTTCATCGGCGACATCGACGACGACTCGCACATGGTGGGCCCCTCCGACGGCTGGCCGTGGACCGCCTACATCCTCGCCGACGTGGACACGGCCGAGACCGTCAAGGCCGCCTGCAACCTGTTCCGCACCACCCCGGTCGGCGACGGCGGCGCGAAGCTGTGGCGCTTCGCCAAGGTCGAAGCCCGCATCGGCCGCGCGCTGACGGTGCGCGAAGACGTCGAGCTGCCCGGCTGAGGAGAGGACACCATGACCGAGAACATCTTCGCCGCCGCGCCCGCGGACCTCGTGCTCGACGACCGCGTCGCCGGCCGCCTCTACACCGACCCGGAGATCTTCGAGCAGGAGATGACGAAGATCTTCGAGCGCACCTGGGTGTGGGTCGCGCACGAGAGCGAGCTGCCCGGGCCGGGCACCTTCAAGTCCACCTACGTCGGCCGCCAGCCGGTGATCGTGTCGCGGGACCGCAAGGGCACCCTGCACACGCTGCTCAACCGCTGCCGCCACCGCGGCGCGAGCCTGTGCGAGAAGCCGCGGGGCAAGGCCAACGGGTTCACCTGCCCGTACCACGCTTGGTCCTACGGCCTGGACGGCACGCTGCGCGGCATCCCGTACCCGGACGGGTACGAGGGCGTGGCGGACAAGAAGGACCTGTCGCTGCGCAAGCTGCGCACCGAGTCCTACGGCGGCATGGTCTTCGCGACGTTCGACGAGGGCATCGAGCCCCTGGCGGACTTCCTCGGCGACGCGAAGCTGTGGCTGGACCGGTTCATGAAGCAGGGCGGCGGCTACCCGATCAAGGTGCTGGGCAAGCATCAGTTCCGGTTCCGCGGCAACTGGAAGATCCAGCTGGAGAACACCACCGACGGCTACCACTTCCCGATCGTGCACCGGTCGTGGATGGCGTCGGTGGACGCCGAGACCGCGGACATGATGTCGTTCATGACCGACCCGGCGGCGATCACCCACGCGCTGGGCAACGGCCACAGCGTCATGCAGATGGTGCCCGAGCACTCCGACCTCGACGCCGACGACGGCAGCGAACCGCTGCAGGCCCGCTTCGACCACGTCGTGGCGGAGCTGTCCAAGACGCTCGACGACGCGGCCGTGCGCAAGGTGGTCCGCGCCATGCACGGCACCGGGTTCAACCTGAACCTGTTCCCGAACGTGTCGATGTCGGCGGCGTTCTTCCGGGTCCTGCGGCCGATCTCGGTCGACGAGACGCTGATCGAGCACATCGCGATCGGCCCGGACGGGCCGCCCGAGCTGGACGTCGTCAACCGCGAGCGGCTGCGCATCCACGAGCACTTCCAGGGACCGTTCGGGTTCGGCACCCCGGACGACGCCGAGGGCTGGGACCGCGTGCAGCGCGGCGCCCAGGCCGCGCCGGACATGCCGATCCTGGTCAACCGCGGGCTCGGCAGGGAGAAGGACGACGAGCACGGCTGGCCGACCGCCCACGTGACCGACGAGACCGGGATGCGCGCCGCGTACCGGATGTGGAAGCAGATGATGAGCGATGACTGACACGATCACCGTCCCGCTGACCGACGTCCGGGTGGCCCGCGCGGTCGAGCTGGTCTGGCGGGAGGCCGAGCTGCTCGACCGCAAGGACTACCTGGTGTGGCAGGAGCTCTACACCGACGACGCCCGCTACGTCGTGCCGATCGACCCGGACACCGAGGACTTCGCCGGCACGCTCAACATGATCTACGACGACGCGCGGATGCGGGCCATGCGCGTGACCCGCATGACCGAGGGCTACGCCATCGCCGCCGTCGACGCGGCCCGCACCGTGCGGACCGTGTCCCGGTTCGTGCCGGAGACCGTGACCGACGCTGAGGTCGTGCTGCGCTCGGCGCAGGTGCTGATCGCCTACAAGCGCGGGCGGCACGACATCTGGGCCGCCGACGTGCGCCACCGCGTCCGGCTCTCCGAGTCCGGCGACCGCATCGCGGAGAAGGTCGTGCGGCTGGTGGACAGCGAGGGCGCCGTGCCCGCCGCGGGGTTTCTGCTGTGAGCGCGCAGACCGCGGTCGTCACCGGCGGCGCCCACGGCCTCGGCGAGGCGATCGTGCGCCGCCTGCACGCCGAGGGCTACCGAGTCGCGATCGCCGACCTCGACGGGGCCGCCGCCGAAGCGCTGGCCAAGGAACTGGGCGAGGCCACGGGGTACGCCGTCGACGTCGCCGACCGCGCGGCGCTGGACGGCCTGCTCGCCGCTGTGCTGGCCGACTTCGGATCGGTGCACGTGCTGGTCAACAACGCCGCCCGCACGCAGGCGAAGAAGCTGATGGACATCACCGCCGAAGAGCTGGACGCCGTGCTGAAGGTGAACCTCGGCGGCACGTTCTCGGCCTGCCAGGTCTTCGGCGCGCACTTCGCCGCGCAGGGCTACGGGCGGATCGTGAACATGGCCTCGCTCGCCGGGCAGAACGGCGGCACCGCGACCGGCGGGCACTACGCGTCCTCCAAGGGCGCGGTCCTGTCCGCCACCAAGGTGTTCGCCCGTGAGCTCGCGCCGCACGGGGTGACGGTGAACGCGGTGTCGCCGGGCCCGCAGGACAGTCCGGCGGTGCGGTCCATTGTGGACGACGTCGACGGGCTCGCGCGGAGCATCCCGGTGGGCAGGCTCGGCGACCCGGCGTTCATCGCCCGGATGGTCGCCCTGCTCGCCTCGCCCGAGGCGGCCTCCGTCACCGGCGCCTGCTGGGACGCCAACGGCGGGCTCTACCTGCGCTGAACCCGAGGGAGGGACGATGACTTCAACCGTGGTCCGCGTCGCGGAGGTCAGGCAGGAGGCCGTCGGGATCCGCAGCCTGCGCCTGGTCCGCGACGACGGCGCCCCGCTGGGACCGTACGAGGCCGGCGCGCACGTCGACGTCGTCGGCCCGACCGGCCTGGTGCGGCAGTATTCGCTGTGCTCGCCGCCGCACGATCCGGAGTCGTTGCTGATCGCGGTGAAGAAGGAAGCCGCCTCGCGCGGTGGTTCCGAGGCGCTGCACACCGTCGAGGCCGGGGACACCCTGGAGATCGGCGAGCCCCGCAACCTGCTGCGCGTCGCCGACGGCGCCCGCCACGTCCTGGTGGCGGGCGGCGTCGGCATCACCCCGCTGCTGAGCCTGGCCTACGAGCTCCACCGCCGCGGCGCCGAGTTCGAGCTGCACTACTTCGCCCGCGCCCGGGAGCAGGCCGCGTTCGCCGGCCTGCTGGAGCGCGAGTTCGGCGACCGCGTGCACCTGCGGTTCGGCGTGCCGCGTGCCGAGCAGCCGACGATCCTGAAGGAGGTCGCGGGCGAGCTGACCCCGGACGCGCAGGTGTACACGTGCGGGCCGGAGGGGTTCATGGCGCAGGTCTCGGCGGTCTTCGCGCCCGTCGTCGGCGAGTCGCGCGTGCACGTGGAGCACTTCGTGGCCGCCGACGTCGACACCAGCGGCGACCAGCCGTTCACCGTCGAGCTCGACACCGGCGAGGTGTTCGAGGTGCCCGCGGACAAGTCGATCCTCGCGGTCCTCGGGGAGAACGGCATCGAGGTCTTCAAGTCGTGCGAGGAGGGCATCTGCGGGTCCTGCGTCTCCGGGGTGCTGGAGGGCGTGCCCGAACACCGGGACAGCTGCCTGTCGGCCGCGGACAAGGCCGCCGGGGACCAGATGGCCCTGTGCGTCTCCCGCGCCAGGACGGCCCGGTTGAAGATCGAGCTGTACTGAGCCTGAGTCGCCTGTCCGGTTGCTGCCACGGCCCTGGCCGGGCGTGGCGGGCTGCCGCACGATCGTCCGGTGATCGTGCAGCAGCCGACCGGAGGTGGCCCCGTGACGACCGATCCCGACCTGCTCGGCCCGGTGGTGCACCGCTACCGCGTCTCCCACGTGCGCCTGGCGCTGATCGCCGTCGCCGCGCTCGTCCTCGCCGCCATGGTGGGGGCCCTGACCACGCCGATGATGCTGTCCGGGTACTCCTACCAGTACAGCACCGCCATCGGGTTCGGCATCACCGTGACCGTCTTCGCCGCGACGCTCGCGGTGTTCCTCGTCGTGCACGTGGCGCGGCAGGGGCTGTCGGAGACGTTCGAGGTGCGCGACGCGGGCCTCGCGCACACGGCCAAGGGGCGGACGCGGGCCTGGCCGTGGCAGGCGGTCACCGCGGTCACGCCGTTCCACCCGCGCCGCAGCACCTTCCTGACCCGGCTGGTCATCCGCGACTACCGCTGCACCGTCGCGTTCGCCGACGGCGCGAAGATCCGGTTCTCCGGCGCGCTGGACGGGCACGAGCTGCTGGAGCACGCGATCCGCGCCGGCTCCGCGGTGGGCGGTCAGGCGCCGAGGAGGTAGCCGACGCCCCGGACCGTGCGCACCACCGGCGGCGGCCCGAGCTTGCGGCGCAGCCCGGCGATCAGCACCTCCAGCACGTTCGAGGCGGGCGGCACGAACTCGTCCCACGCCGCGGCGATCAGCTCGGACCGCGGGACCGGCCGCCCGCCTGCGGCGACCAGCCGCTCCAGCACCACGAACTCCTTCGCGGTCAGCGTCAGCGGGGTGCCCGCGCGCCGTGCCTCGTGCCGCCCGGTGTCCACCTCGACGTCCCCGTGCCGCAGCACCGGGGCGGGCAGCGCCGGGCCGCGACGGCACAGGCTGCGCACCCGCACCACGAGTTCGGCCATCGCGAACGGCTTGACGAGGTAGTCGTCGCCGTGGGCGAGCCCGGCGATCCGGTCGTCCACGGTGTCCCGCGCGGTCAGGAACAGCACCGGCACCGGCCACCCCCGCTGTCGCAGCCCCGCCACGTACCGCAGGGCGTCCCCGGCCGGCAGCATGCGGTCGAACACCGTGCAGTCGTAGGAGTTGACGCTCACCGCCTCGTCCGCCGCCGGCAGGTCGGCGGCCACGTCCACCGCGAACCCGGACCCGCGCAGCGACGCCTCGACGGCCACCCGGAGGTTCTCGTCGTCCTCGGTGACCAGCACACGCACCCCGCCACGGTATCGCCCCGGCCCGGCCGGTTCCTGCCAAAACCCGCAAACCGGGCGAACAAGATCCGGCGGGACGCTAAGCTTCCGGGCACACGCTCCCCGTGACGAAGGATCCACCGTGTCCGCACCTGTGACGACCCGGCCCCGGGTGCTGGTGGTCGAGGACGACGAGGACCTGCGCGTCGCGGTCACCGCGGAACTCACCGCCGCCGGCCTCCGGCTGGACACCGCCGCGACCCTCGCCGGGGCGTCGGCGGCCCTCGCCGAGCCCGGGCACGCGTGCGTGGTGTTCGACCGGATGCTGCCCGACGGCGACGCGATCGACTTCGTGCACCGGCGCAGGCAGGCCGGGTGGGCGGTGCCGGTGCTGTTCCTGACCGCGCGCGACACGGTGCACGACCGCATCGCCGGGTTCGAGCACGGCGGCGACGACTACCTGGTCAAACCGTTCGCCGCGGCCGAACTCGCCGCCAGGGTGCTCGCGCTGTGCCGCCGCTCCGGCACCGGGCGGCCCTCCGTGCTCCGGCACGGCGGCCTGGAGGTCGACTGCGCCCGCCGCGAGGTGCGCCGCGACGGGGTGCTGCTCACGGTGTCCGGCAAGGAGTTCGCGGTGCTGGAGTACCTGATGGCGCGCCCGGAGCAGGCGGTGCGGCGGGCCGAGCTGATCGAGCACTGCTGGGACTCCAGCACCGACCCGATGTCGAACGTGGTGGACGTGGTGGTGCGGCGGCTGCGGGGGAAGCTGGGCGAACCGGACGCGGTGCAGACCGTCCGCGGGGTCGGCTACCGGATGGCGCCGTGAGCACGCCGCGGAGCGGTTCGGCCGCGCACCGCCTGCGCCGCCTGCGCTGGATGCTCACCGGGCTGTTCACCGCGATGAACGCGATCGGCCTGATCGTGTTCGCGGTCCTGGTGGTCCAGGCCGACGCGGACAAGGGCGAGCAGGCGATGGACGGCGAGCTGCGCCGCGTCACCTCGACCGTCACCCGCCTCCTGCAGTACGACGACACGCTGGTCACCGCGTTCGTGGCCGAGGACGAGCTGAACACCCAGTGTCCCCAGTTCGCGGTGCTGCCCGGCGGCGCCGAGCGGTTCGAGCCGCACGTCAGCCGCCGCACTTGCGTGCCGGTCGACCTGGCGGTGCTGGGCGGGCTCGCCCAGCGGGCCGTGCAGTCGGGCACCCTGCTGAAGGGCTACGTGCGCGCCACGAACGGCGCGCTGGTGCGGATCGGGGCCGAACCGTTCCGCAACAGCACGGGCCAGTACATCGGCGCGGTGGTCGCGGCCATGGACGCCGGGCCGGAGCAGTCCCGGCACGAAGGGCTGCTGCTGATGGTGATCGGCGGGTGCGTGCTGCTGCTGGCCGCGGTCGGCGTCGCCGGGCACCTGCTGTCCGGGCGCGCGATCCGGCCGGCCACCGCGGCGCTGGAGCAGCAGGAGGTGCTGCTCGCCGAGACCGCCCACGACCTGCGCACCCCGGTCGCGGCGCTGCGGGCGCTCGCCGAGACCGCGACCCGGCACCCTGACCAGGGCGCCGAGCTGCTGCCCCGCACGGTGCGCCTGGCCGGGCGGATGGGCAGCATCATCGACGGCCTGCTGGTGCGGGCCCGGCTCGCCGCCGGGGTGGAGCGGCTGGCCATCCAGCCGGTGTGGCTGGACCAGCTGGTGACGAGCGTGGTGGCGGAGACACCGGCCGAGGACGCCCAGGTGACGGTCACCGCCGCGCCGACCCGGGTCGACGCCGACCCGGCGCTGGTGCAGCGCGCGATCAGCAACCTGCTCGACAACGCGATGCGGTACGGGCGGCAGCCGGGCGCGCAGGCGCTGGTGCACATCACGGTCGCGGGCGGCCGGGTCACGGTGGCCGACCACGGGCCGGGGATCGACCCGGCGGTCGCGGCGGAGAACTTCGACCGGTTCAGCAGCGGCGGCGGGTCCAGCGGCCTCGGGCTGTCGATCGTGCGGTGGGTCGCGCAGGCGCACGGCGGGGTGCTCCGGGTGTACAACGCCGAGGAGGGCGGCGCGATCTTCGAGCTCGTGCTGCCCGTCAGCAGCGCCGCCCAGCCCGGCCACGCGCCCTGGTACAGCGAGCATCGGGGGTAGACGCAGATGGACGAGCGGACTTCCCACGGCCTGCGGCGCCGCCTGCCGATGGCGTTGCTGGTGGCGGTCGTGGTCGCCGGTGTCGCGGTGGCGGTGTCGGCGGCGGGACGGCCGCTGCCCGGGCTGAACGTCGCGCCGGGCGGGCACTGGGTCGCTTTCCCCGGCCTCGACCGGGTTTTCCACATCAACGGCTCGGCCCGCACCGTGGACGCCTCGGCGGAGGTGCCGGGCCTGGAGCCGGGCAGCCAGGTCGTGCAGGGCGAGACGAGCGGGTACGTGGTGGGGCGGTCGCGGATCCACGAGTTCGGCAAGTCCGACCTCAGCGTGGAGCGCAGCTTCGTCCCGCCGACCGGCGAGGTGCCGGTCGCGATCGAGACGCCGGGCGGGCCCTACCTGGTCTACCGCGAGGCGGGCCGGGTGGTGCGGCTCGGCGACGGCGCGGTGACCATCCCGGCGGGCGGCGTGCTCGGCGACCCGGTGGCCACTCCGGACGGCACGGTGTGGTTGCACCGCCTGGATTCCGGGGTGCTGTGCCGGCTCCCGCGCGACGCGGAGCAGGTGTCCTGCCCGGTGGCGGCTCCCGCAGGCCACACCGGCGGGCTGACCGTGGTCGGCCGGGACGCCGCGTTCGTGGACACCACCTCCGACGTGCTGCGCCCGGTCACCGGGGACGGGTTCGGCGAGCCGGTGCCCGCGCGGATGGACCTGCCACCCGGCGCCCGGATCGCCCCGGCGGACGCGGACGGCCGGGTGGCCGTGCTCGACCCGGCGACCCGGCGGCTGCACCTGGTCGACGCGGCCGGGCTGGACGGGCGGCGCGCGCCCGCGACGCCGATCAGCCTGGCACTGGCCGACGGGGACTACGCCGGCCCGACGGTCAGCGGGTCGTCGGTGGTGCTGCTCGACCTGACCCGCAGCACGGTGCTTACCTACAGCAGCCAGGGCGATCCGAAGCGGACGATGCCGGTGCCGCCGGAGGCGGGCGAACCGCGGCTGGCCCGCGGCGAGGACGCCCGCGTGTACGTGGACGGCGCCGAGGGGCGGCACGTGCTGGTGGTGGACCACGACGGCGCGGTGAACCAGGTGCCGGTGGTCGGCACGCAGCGGCCGGACGAGCCGGGCGCGCCGGTCGCCCCGCCGCCGGAGTCGCCGGTTTCGCAGCCCCAGAATGGACCGGTCCAAAATGGACCGGCGCAGAACGGGCCGCCGCCCGGTGGGGGTCAGAACCGGCCGCCCTCGGGTGGTGACGGGGGCCGGCCGCCGGGGCAGACCCAGTCGCCGCCATCGTCGTCCCGGGCCGTGCCGCCGCCGTCGCCTCCGCCGGTGCCGGCGAGCCCGCCGGGCCTGCCGCCCGGGCTGCGGGCCACCGTGCAGGGCGAGAACGTGCAGCTCACCTGGGGTGCGGCGCCGCCGAACGGCGCGGCCGTCACCGCCTACCAGATCTCCTGGCGGCCGGGGTCCGGCGCGGGCGGGGCGATGACCCGTCCGGGCAGCGCGCGGTCGGCCACGCTGAGCGGGTTGCAGCAGGGCGTGACCTACACCGTCACGGTGGTGGCGGAGAACAGCGCTGGGCGGGGCGCGCCGGCCACGGTCCAGACGCTGGTGCCGGTGCAGCGGACCCCGCAGATCACGATCCGCCGGGGTGAGGACACGACCTACGACGGTTGTGAGGCGCCGGACTGCGCTTACATGCACGTGGAGATGACCGGGTTCGACCCCAACACCAGGTACGAGGTAGAGGTGTTCTCCGACAACCCCGGCTATTCCAACCCGGGCCGGGGCGTCCGGACCGACGCGGAGGGCAACGAGGTGTTCGAGGACTTCCCGTTCGAGAGCGTCGGCTACCGCGTGTGGGTCGAAGTCAACGGTGTCCGTTCCAACTACTACGTATGGCCGGGGGGATAGTGCAGAGCGCAACACGAGCGGGCGAGGTCGCCGGGCTGATCGCGAACAACGTGCAGCAGGTGATCCGCGGCAAGCCGGAGCTGGTGCGGCTGGCGGTGGCCGCGCTGCTGGCCGAGGGGCACCTGCTGATCGAGGACGTGCCCGGCCTCGGCAAGACGACGCTGGCGCGGTGCCTGGCGCGCAGCATCGGCGGGAAGTGGAGCCGCATCCAGTTCACGCCGGACCTGCTGCCCGGCGACATCACCGGCGTGAGCGTGTTCCACCAGAAGGACGAGGAGTTCGGGTTCCACCCGGGCGCGGTGTTCGCGAACATCGTGGTGGCCGACGAGATCAACCGCGGCACTCCGAAGACCCAGTCCGCGCTGCTGGAGGTCATGTCCGAGCGGCGCGTGACGGTGGACGGCGTGGCGCACGAGGTGCCGCGGCCGTTCCTGGTGGTGGCCACGCAGAACCCGATCGAGATGGAGGGCACCTACCGGCTGCCCGAGGCGCAGCTCGACCGGTTCCTCATGCGGTTGTCGGTCGGCTACCCGGACGTGGCCTCCGAGGTGCTGGTGGTCATGAGCGAGTGCGCCGGCGTCACCGCGGACGAGCTGCCCACCGTGGTCGACATCGGGGTGCTGCGCCAGGCCATCGCGGAGGTGCGCGGCTCGCACCTGGACCGGGCGGTCGTCGAGTACGCGGCCCGGCTGGCGGCCGCGACCCGGGAGCACGCCGCGGTGCGGTTCGGCGCGAGCCCGCGTGGCAGCATCGCGCTGGTGCGGACCGCGCAGGCGCTGGCCGCGACCGACGGCAGGGCGTTCGTCACCCCGGACGACGTCAAGGACGTGGCCGTGCCGGTGCTGGCGCACCGCCTGATCCTCACCGCGGACGCCGAGCTGAACGGCCGCGGCACCGCCGAGATCGTCGACGAGGTCCTGGCCGCCACCCCGGCGCCGGCGATCGGCGCGGCCCGGCGGTGAGGCGGCGGCTGACCGGGCGCGGCGTCGCGGTGCTGGTCGCGGCGGTGCCGCTGCTGGTGTTCGGGCAGTGGGGCGGGTACCCGCTGTTGCGTGCGCTGGGGGCGGTGGCGCTGGTCGCCGTGCTCGCCGCGGTGGCCGTCACCGCGCGCGGGCTGGGTGTCGAGGTGCGCCGTGCCGTGTACCCGGACCGGGTCGAACGGGGCAGTGCCGCGCTGGCGCGGCTGCGGGTGCGCAACCCGGGGCAGCGGCGGCAGGCGGCGTTCCTGGCCACCGACGGGATCGGCGGGCAGGCGCAAACCGTCGCGGTGCGCCCGCTCGCGCCGGGCGCGGAGGCCACCTACCACTACGAGCTGCCCACCGGCGCGCGCGGGCGGCACCCGGTCGGCCCGCTGACGCTGCACCGGGCCGACCCGTTCGGGCTGGCCGTCAACCGCAAGCCCACCGGGGAGACCTCGGACCTGTGGGTGCACCCGCGGCAGCTGCCGGCCCGGGTGCTGGTCAGCGGGCACCCGCGGCACCACCACGACGGCGCCCGCACCGACGACGCGCTGCGCGGCTCGATCGACCTGCAGGACGTGCGCGAGTACGTGCCCGGGGACGAGGTGCGGCACGTGCACTGGAAGGCGACGGCCCGCACCGGGCGGCTGATGGTGCGGGACCTCGTGGACCCGGAGCAGCCGCGGTTCACCCTGCTGCTGGACACCCGCGCCGGATCGCTGTCGCCTGCCGGGTTCGAGGAGGCGGCCGACGTGGCCGCGTCGCTGCTGGTGGCCTCGGCACGGGCCGGGCACCCGTCGCGGCTGGTCACCGCGGGTGGGCTCGACCTGCCCACACCCGGCGGCCTGCCCGCGACCCGGCAGCTGCTGGACGAGCTGTGCCAGGTGACGCAGGCCCCGGCGGACGCGCTGGTGCCGCCGGCGCTGTCCGCACGCGGCGGAGCGGGCGGATGCCTGGTGCTGGTCAGCTCGGCGCGCGCGGAGCCGCCCGCACTGACCTGGCTGCGGGACCGGTTCGACACGATCTTCCTGGTCGCGCTGGAAGGACCGGGACCACGAATGGCCGCGGCGCCGGGTGCGCGGGTGCTGCTGGCGGGCGATGCGGTGCAGGCGGTGCGGTTGTGGAACGAGGTGGCGGGGTGAGGCGCGCCTCGGCGGGGCGGGTGTCCTTTATGGACTGTTGCCTGCGCTCGGCGCACGCCGAGTCGCGCGTAATGACGCGGCT
>NZ_AFWY03000015.1:0-137778 GCF_000231075.2 Amycolatopsis sp. ATCC 39116
AGTACGCCACGGTGACCGACTGGTCCACCGACCGGTTCGTCGTGCACCCGGGCAACCGCACCCTGCCCGCGCCGGAGACCGCGGGCATCTGGACGGCGCAGGCGAGCGGCGGCGGCACCCAGACGGTGGTGTGGCCGATGCGCAGCGGCGACTGGACGGTCGTGGTGATGAACGCCGACGGCTCACCCGGGGTGAACGTGGTGGCCGAGATCGGCGCGACGGTTCCCGCGCTCGACGACATCGCCTGGATCGTGATCGGCGTCGGGCTGGCGCTGCTGGCCGGCGGCGTCGCCCTGATCGCGGTGCCGGTGCACCGGGCCGCGCAGCGTCCCGTCGGCGCGCGGCCGGAGTCCTGAACACCTGTGCCGGCGCGCAGGACACCCGTGACCTGATGATCGATCCGGTGACCTTCGGCCCTGTCCGCCCACACGAACCCGGGGCGACGATGACGGCGTGATCGAGCCGACCTCGCCGAGGGCCCCGCGGGAACTGGGCCGCGCCGAGTCGCTGACCCTGCTCGGCAGTGTGGGTGTCGGCCGCGTCGTGTTCACCCACCAGGCGCTGCCCACCATCCGGCCGGTGAACCACGTGCTCCACGACGGCTGCGTCCTCGTCCGGACCCACCCCGGTGCGGCGCTGCTGTCCGCGATCGGGACGGTGGTCGCCTACGAGGCCGACCTCGTCCGGGAGGGCGACCGGATCGCGTGGAGCGTGATCGCCGTCGGGTACGCGCGCCGCGTGGGCGACCGGGAGCTCACCCGGTTCCGGGCCTTGCCACAGCCGTGGGTGGCGGGCGAGACGACCGAGGTGATCCGGATCGACCCGGAACTCGTCACCGGCTTCGCCCTCGACGGCGAGCTCGCGGCCGAACTGCCCGCCTAGGGACCGGGAAGCGCTTTCCGGGCCGGGTTGCTGGCAGACTGCCGCCGTGACGTTGTTGTTCGAGGGTGAGCTGCACGTGCACTACGGGCAGTTCTACGTGGAGAGCCGGACCGACGAGTTCTTCGACGGGCTGACCGACGCCCGCGGCGGTCAGTCGAACGGTCTGTGCGGGGCCGCGGTGCCCGGCCTGCTGTTCCTCACCACCGGCCTGCACACCGGGAACGTCGAACTCACCGTGGAGGTCCTGGACGGGCCCGCGCCGGTGGGGGAGGACTGGGAGGAGGTCGTCGAGGTGTCGTTCCGGCCGCAAACGGCGGCCGTGCAGCTGGTGCAGTGGGCGGCGGAAGCGAGCTGGCCCCTCGACCTCGAACCCGTCGACTACCGCGTGCGGTACTGCGCGTCGGGCATTGAGCAGGCGCGGGCGAAGGACACCCGGCTGACCGGCGAACCCCCGCTCGACCGGTACCTGCTGCAGTTGTGGCCCGCGCCCCCGGCGGCCGACGTGGTCGTCCGGGAGACCAGCGCGACCGCCGCCTACTGGCACAAGCACGCCCGGACGCTGCCGCCGCCACCCACTCCGGAGCAGCGGGCGGAAGCACGGCGGCGGGAACGTCTGGAACGCGAACGGGCCCGCCGGGAGGCCGCACGTGCCGCCGAAGCCCGGCGCTGGGGCGGCCGGCCGCCGGGCGAACGGCTCAAGCGCGTGAACGGCGGCCTGGTCCTGGCGCGGCTCGACCGGGATCTCACCGACGCGATCGAGCGGCTCGACGAGACCACCCAGCGCGCCGTCGCCGTGTGGCTAGCTCGCCGGGCCTGCGACGAGGCCGGCCTGAGCGACCTCGACTGGGTCGCCCCGGCGCTGGCCGCGCTCGGGGACGGCGAAGCGGTGCCGCCGTTCGACGACCACGCCGCGGTTTTCGAGCGGCTGCACGGCGACGACCGCGTCGCCTACACGGCGGTGCCCTCCTACGACGGGCGCCACGACCGGGTTTCGCAGCAGCACGCGGCCCTGCCCGCGGTCCTGTCGGCCGTGGCGGGCGACCCGCTGGCGGCGGCGCTGGAAACCCTGTTCCACGCCACGGTGACGTTCGGCAGCGGATATCCCCGCCTCCACTCCGAGGTGCGCCGCGCGTTCCTGAGGCCCGCTTAGGCGCCCAGGATCAGGCGCCCAGGATCAGGCGCCCAGGCTCAGGCACCCAGCGCGCTCAGCACCAGCGCCGACACAGTGGCGCGGTGCGCCGGGCTGTCCTCCCACCGCAACCGGCGCCCGGACTCGACCACCACGCCGAAACCGGCGTGCACCAGCACCCGCGCCTGCCTTGAGTCGAGCTCCGGCCGCACCGCCCGCAGGTGCTGCTCCCACACCGCGATGTGGTCCCGCTGCGCGGCGACCAGCGGGCGCCGCAGGTCGTCCGGAAGCCCGACGATCTCGGCGTTCGCGACCGTGGTGAGAGCGTTGTACTCGAAGCTGTACGCCACGTAGGTGGCCGTCAGCGCGGCGAGCGCGTCACGCGGATCGGCCACCCCGCGCAGGTTGTGGTCCACCGCCTGTGTCAGGAGCGCCGCCGCCTGCAGGCACGCCGCCGCCAGGATGTCGGCCTTGCCCGGGAAGTAGCGGTACAGCGCGGACGGGACCAGGCCGACGGCCTCTGCGATCCGGCCGTTGGTGACCGCGGCGAACCCGTCCCGTTCGAACAGCGGCACGGCGGCCGCGAGGATCTCCGAGCGCCGCGTCCGCGCCACCGGTTGCGCGGGGAGTTCGACCGCGTGCGTGGTGCTCGCTTCCGGATCGGCCGCCGCCACGCGCAGCGCGCAGCGCTGCAGCTCGTCCTCCAGCCGCCGCTGGGCGATCGACGTGTGGTGCATTGTGATGGACCCGATCGCGCCGAGCGCCGCCACGGCCCGCAGGTGCTCGCCGGGCCGCGGGTGCTCGTGCCGCACCGCCTCCGCCACCCGCTCGACGACACGCGCGAACTTGCCCCGCAGCACCCGCCGGTCCGCGCGGTCGAGGTAGCGGGACTCCCACCGGTAGAGCCCGCCGGACGCGCGGTGGGCGACGGTGACGCGGGTGGCGGCCGCGAGCACGTCGGCCAGGGGCGCTCCGGCGGGCACCTCGTCCAGCGCGGCGAGGAGGCCGTCGACCATGACGTCCGCGCACTCGGCGAACAACGCGTACTTGTTCGGGAAGTGCCGGTACAGGGCGGCGGCGGTGATGCCGACCCCGGCGGCGATCTCCTCCATCGACGCCGCGTGGTAGCCGCGCTCGCTGAACACGCGCCCGGCCGCGTCGACGATGAGCTGCCTGCGGTTGCGGGGCCGGACGGCCGCGGCCGGCTCTGCGGTCACCGTGCGTCGGACGTACGCGGGAACTGGGCCATACGCGCCAGTCAACCACGCCCCGCGCGGCTCCTCTTGCCGACCAGCCTCCGTGCTCGATATGTTAATGAGAAATCTCTTCGCGAACTGGCCACGAATGCCCCACCACACCTACCAAGGAAGCTAGGTAAGTAAATGACCGATCTCAACCGACGGAAAGCACTGTCGCTCGGCGTCGCCCTGGGTCTGGTCGGCGCGGCGAGCGCCACGCCGGCGTGGGCGTGGTCCCCGGCCGGGTCGGTGGCGGGCACCGGCACGGGCGCCGACCCGTGGTGGGTCTGGGACGACGAGGTGGACGCCGTCGTGGCCGGGCTCTTCGCCGAGGGCCGCATCCCGGCGGTCAACACCGCGATGGCGTCCTGGGTGAACAACCGCGACCCGCTGCCCGCCGGCCTGCCCGCCGAACTGTCAGCCTGGCTGCAGAAGGTCAACAAGCTGCCCACCTGGGCCGACCCGGTCAAGCTGCGCCGCGCCGCGGACTTCAACCGGCGCAAGGACACCTACCTGTTCATGCTGTACGGGCTCGGCAGCGGCATCATGAGCACGGTCATCCCGCGGGAGGCCAAGTCGGTGTACTGGTCCGCGGGCGGCGCCGACATGCAGGACCGGGCGGCGAAGACGTTCACCTTCGGCTACGACCTGAGCGACCTCGACGCATTCGAGCCCTCAGGCCAGTTCGTGGTCACCGCCAACAAGACGCGCCTGGTGCACGCCGCGGTGCGGCACCTGCTGCCGCAGTCGCCGCACTGGCGGGCGGTGGCCGACGAGCAGAAGCGGATCCCGATCAGCAACGGCGACATCCTGATCACCTTCCACAGCCTGGGCACGTTCGTGCACCGCAAGCTGATCGAGTGGAAGGTCCCGATGTCGCCCGCGGACGAGGAGGCCTTCCTGCACTCCTGGCAGGTCGCCATCCACCTGCTCGGCGTGCGGGAGGAGTTCATCCCGAAGACGTGGGCCGAGGCGGACGCGCAGTCCGCGTCGGTGCTCACCCCGCTGCTCGCGCCGACGTTCGAGGGCCAGGAGCTGGCCGAGGACCTGCTGGGGCTGACCGCGCAGATCGACCTGGGCGTCACGCGCGGGTTCCTGAACGAGTTCGTGCGGTACGTGCTGAGCGACGAGATCGGCGACTGGCTCGGACTGAGGCGGGACTACGCGGCGGCCGGGCTGATCCGCGCCGGGTGGCCGGCCTACATCGCCTTCCGGGAGGGCCTGCTGCCCGTCGCGCCCGCCGGGTTCTACATGTTCGACCAGTTCATCCGGGCGATCGCGATGCTGTTCCTGAACAAGGGCACGTCGGCGACGACCACGCCGATCACCATCCCCACCGGGAACCGCCCCGGAACCTGATCCGTGCGGTCGTCGCGCCCGGTGCGGTGGCCCGAGCGCGACGATCGCGCTTCCAGCGCCGTGCCTTGACGCCGTTCGCGCCCGCGCGGTTGGCTTCGGAGATGACCGTGGGGGAGTCGTACGTCGAGCGGCCGCCGTTGCCGGCGCTGGCCGGAGTGGTGCGCACGGTCTGGATCCAGCGCACCGGCGACGCGCCGTACGTGCAGCGGCACCTGCCCACCGGCGGGGTCGAGATCCACTTCCCGCTCGGCGGCCGCCCGCAGCTGCTCGGCCCGCTCACCGGTCCGCACGTCGAGGTCGTCCCGGCCCGCACCACGCTCGTCGGGGTGCGGTTCCGGCCGGGAACCGCACCGCCGCTGCCCGCTGCGCTGGGCGACCTCGTCGACCAGCGCCTGGACCTCGCCGGACTGTGGGGCCCCGCGGCCGGCCGGCTGGTGGAGGAGGCCGCGGGCGCGCCCGAGCGTGCGCTCTTGCTCCTGCAGCACCACCTCCTGCGCCGGTTCCGCGCGGCGGGGAGAGTGGATCCGCTGGTGCGCGAGGCCCGCCACGGCGCTGATGCCCTGGCAGCCGGTCGGCATCGACACCCTGGCCGACCACCTGGCTCTGTCGGCGAGCCAACTGCGCCGCCGCTGCCTCCAGGCGGTGGGGATGGGCCCCAAGGTCCTGCAGCGGACGTTGCGGTTCCAGGGGTTCCTCGCGCTCGCGCAGGCGGGCGCCACGGCGACGGGCCGTCGCGGCGTGGACGGCGTGGCCGGCCTCGCGGTCGACGCCGGGTACGCCGACCAGGCCCACCTCAGCCGGGAGTGCCTCCGCCTGACCGGCGTCACCCCGCGTGAACTGCTCGGCGGTGACGTCGAACGCTGCGCCTGCGGCCACGATCACTCCGCGTCGTACCTGCCGTTCCTCGCGCGGCGCGACCGGGCACCCCTGCTCGTCTGATTCCTGCGCGTTTTGTTCAAGAGCCGCCGCCGCGCCGCTCCTAGCGTGGTCCTCCACCGACCCGCACCGGTTCTTCACTTCCCCAGACGATCGACGGCGAAGGAGCGCAATGACCAAGGTTCTCGTCACCGGCGGGCTGGGCATGATCGGCGCCCACACCGCTCGCGCGCTCGCCGACCTCGGCCGGGAGGTGGTCTGCACCGCCCACCACCGGGCCGAGGTGCCGTCGTTCCTGGCCGGCGAGGTCGCCGTGGAGGCTCTCGACGTCACCGACCGGGACGCGTTTCTCGCCCTCGGCAGCCGCCACGACATCGGCGACATCGTCCACCTCGCCGGCAGCGTTCCCGGCGACGACCCGGTGGCCTTCTTCCGCACCGACACGGCCGGCCTGCTCAACGCGCTCGACGCGGCCCGCGTCTGGGGCGTGCGCCGGTTCGCCGTCGCCAGCAGCCTCGGCGTCTACTTCGGACGGACCGAAGTGCCGTGGCACGAGGAACTCCCGCTGCCGTCCGCGGCCCTGCCACACCTGATCATCGCGTTCAAGAAAGCCGTCGAGCCGCTCACCACGCACGCCCTGCGCGGCAGCGGCGTGCGGCCGGTACTCCTCCGGATCGGGAGCACCTGGGGTCCGTTGATGGACCCGGAGTCGCCGTTCAACCCGATCCCGCCCTGCATCAGCGCGGTGCTGCGCGGTGAGCAGCCCAAGCCGCTGTACGCCGACGACGGCGGCGACAGCTGCTACGCGCCCGACGCGGGGCGCGCGATCGCGATGCTGACCACGGCGGAAACGCTGCGGCACAACACCTACAACGTGTCCCGCGGCGAACCGTTCACCAACCGCGAACTCGCCGAGGCCCTGCGGGCGATCACCTCCGGGCCTGCGCTCGACGTCCGGCCGGGACGGCAGAACGGCCCGGGTCCCGACCCCTACCTCGACATCACCCGGCTCACCCAGGACACCGGTTTCACACCCGCGTTCGACACCGCCGCGGCGGTCGCCGACTACGTCGCGTGGCGCGCCGGCAACCCCCGCTGAACGGACATCCCGTCATCGACCCGGACGTGCGCCGCGATCCGCGTCTCGCGCTGTCCCTCGCCCCCGCCGGCAACCCCTTCGAGCCGGGTCGTCGTGCGGGGGCGGGGCGTCGCCCTGATCGGAACCGGGCGGGTCAGTCCAGCAGGTCCTCGATCCGGATCGGGATGTGGCGGACGCGGATGCCGGTCGCGTTGTGGATCGCGTTGGCGACCGCCGCCGCCACGCCCACCGTGCCGATCTCGCCGAGGCCCCGCGCGCCGAGGTCGTTGTGCAGCGTGTCCGGGTACTCCACGAATTCGACCTCGATGTCCGGGATGTCGGAGTTCACCGGGATCAGGTAGCCGGCAAGGTCCGCGTTGGCGAGCCGGCCGCTGCGCTCCACCTCGAAACCCTCGTGCAGCGCCGCCGACACACCCCAGATCATGCCGCCGCTGAGCTGGCTGCGCGCGGCCTTGTCGTTGATGATCCGGCCGCCGTCGAAGACCCCGAGCATCCGCGACACGCGGGCCTCGCGGGTGAGGCGGTGCACCCGGACCTCGACGAACTGCGCGCCGAACGAGCTGAACGAGTGCTTGGTCAGCTCCTCGCCCGGCGCCGACGACCCGACCGCGGTGAGGCTCGGCCTGCCCACCGCGCGCAGCACCTCGCCGAAGGTCATCGACCGGCCGCCGCCGTGGACGCGGCCGTCGGCGTAGGTGACCTCCTCGCCGGCGAACGGCGCCCCGGGAGCCGAGGCCAGCGCGAGCAGTTCGTCGATCACCTGCCCGGCGCCCGCCATGATCGCCGTGCCCGCGCTCGCCGTCGCGGTGGACCCGCCGGACATCCCGCCGGGCGGCAGAGCCGAGTCGCCGAGGCGCGGGGTGATCCGGCCCGCCGGGATGTCCAGCGATTCGGCGCCCACCAGGGACAGCACGGTCAGCAGGCCGGTGCCCGGGTCCGCGCCGCTGGTCGCGATGTCCGCCGTGTCGTCCGCGTTGAGCGTGATCCCGACCGACGCGGGGAACCGGAGCGCGGGGAACATCGCCACGGCCACGCCCATGCCGACCAGCCAGTCCCCGTCGGTGCGGCCGCCCGGCCTGCGGTCGGCCCACCCGAACCGCTGCGCGCCGATGCGGAAGCACTCGTCGAGGTGCTTGCTCGACCACTGCAGGTCTTTGCCGGGCGGGGCGAGCGAGTTGTTCCGCTGCCGCAGCTCGATCGGGTCCATGCCGAGCGCGTCGGCCAGCTCGTCGATCGCGCTCTCCAGCGCGAAGGAGCCGGGCGCCTCGCCGGGCGCGCGCATGAACGTGGTCGGCGGCAGGTTCAGCGGCACGATCCGCTGGCTGATCTGCAGGTTGCGCGTCGAGTACCACTCGCGGGACGTGCCGTGCGAGGTCGGCTCGATGAACGAGCGCGCGGTGTCCGTGCTGCACCACGAGTCGTGCCGGAGCGCGACCAGCGTGCCGTCCCGTTCCGCCCCCAGGGTGATCCGCTGCACCGTGGCCGCGCGGCCCGCCGTCGCCGTGAACACCTGCTCGCGGGTCAGCGACGCCTTCACCGGCCTGCCCAGCGCGCGGGACGCGGCGGCCGCCAGGAACGCGGGCGCCGAGGTGCGGCCCTTGCCGCCGAACGCGCCGCCCACGAACGGGTTCACCGCCCGCACCGCCGCCGGCTCCAGCCCCAGCGCCATCGCCAGCTCCATGGCCTGCAGGTGGGCGCCCTGGTTTCCACTGTAGACGGTGAGGGTGCCGTCGTCCCACACCGCGACGGCCGAGTGCGGCTCCATCGGGGTGTGGTTCTGCGCCGCCGTGCGGTAGGTCGCGTCGACGACCACCGGGCTGGCGGCGATCGCGTCCTCGATGGACTCGACGCCGTCTTCGAGCACGCTGAGCGTCGGCGGCGCGTCCACGTGCCCCGGCGACGCCTCGATGGCCGTGGCCAGCCCGTCCTCCAGCGAGGTCACGGCGGGCAGCTCCCGGTAGGCGACCTCGACCAGCATGGCCGCGTCCCGCGCCTGCTCGAACGTCTCCGCCACGACGAAGCCGATCGGCTGGCCGACGTAGGTGACCTGCCGGTCGCGCAGCGGGATCCACGTCTCGCCGAACATCGGCATCGTGACCGCGTTCAGCGCCAGCGGGTCGAAGGGGGAGTACACGCCGAGCACGCCCGGGGCGCTCTTCGCGGCGGTGACGTCCATGGACTCGATCTCGCCGTGCGCGATCGTGCTGACCACGATGTAGCCGTAGACCATGCCCGGGAAGTTGTGGTCCACGCCGTACTTCGCGCTCCCGGTGACCTTCAGCGGCGCGTCCAGCCGTGCGGGCATCAGCGGCTCCCCTCGGTGACTTCGAGCAGGGCGCGGACGATCGTCCGCGGCAGCAGGGACAGCTTGAAAGCGTTTTCCGACAGCGGCCGTGCGCCGTCGGTGGCGAGCGCGGCGGCCGCCGTGAACGACTCCTCGGTCGCCGGCTTCCCGCGCAGGGCCGCCTCGACCGCCGTGAGCCGCCACGGCACGGTGGCCACGCCGCCTGCCGCGACCCGCGCGTCGGCGACGACCCCGTCCCGCACGTCGAGAGCGACCGCGGCCGAGCAGAGCGCGAACTCGTAGGACTGCCGGTCGCGCACCTTGACGTAGGTCGAGTGTGTGGCCCAGTCCAGCCGCGGCACGACGACCTCGGTGATCAGCTCACCGGGGCGCAGGTCGTGCTCGACGTGCGGGGTGTCGCCCGGCGTGCGGTAGAAGTCGGTCAGCTTGACCGTGCGCTCGCCGTCCGGCCCGGCGAGCCGGACCCCGGCGTCGAACGCGACGAGGGCGACCGCCACGTCACTGGGGTGGGTGGCGACGCACTTGTCGCTCGTGCCGAGCACCGCGTGCATCCGGTTCGCGCCGCCGAGCGCGGGGCAGCCGCTGCCCGGCTCGCGCCGGTTGCAGGGCGTGGTCACGTCGCGGAAGTACGTGCACCGCGTGCGCTGCATCAGGTTGCCGCCGATGCTGGCCATGTTGCGCAGCTGCTGGGACGCGCTGAGCAGCAGGGCGCGGGAGATCGCCGGGTACACGCCGGGGTGCGCGGCGATGTCGGCCATCCGCTCCAGCGCGCCGATCCGCAGCCCGTCGCCGGTGTCGATGCCGCGCAGCGGGAGCCCGTTGATGTCCAGGACGCGTTGCGGGGTCAGGACGTCGAGCTTCATTAGGTCGACGAGCGTGGTGCCGCCGGCCAGGAAGGTGCCGGGGGAGTCCAGCGCCGCGGCGACGGTGGCCGGGGCGGTCAGCTCAAAGGCTCGCATCGGCCCTCCTCGCCTGCTCCACGGCGCGGACGATGTTCGGGTACGCCGAGCAGCGGCACAGGTTGCCCGACATGAACTCGCGGACGTCCGCGACGTCCTGCTCGACCGCGGCCACCGCGGACATGACCTGCCCCGGCGTGCAGAAGCCGCACTGCAGGGCGTCCTGGTCGGCGAAGGCCCGCTGCACGGGGTGCAGCTCGTCCCCTGTGGACAGTCCTTCGACGGTGGTGACCGGTTCGGTCACGGTGGCGGCGAGCGTGAGGCAGGACAGCACGGGCCGTCCGCCGACGTGCACGGTGCAGGCGCCGCACTGGCCGCGGTCGCAGCCCTTCTTGGGGCCGGTGATCCCGAGTCGCTCGCGTAGCGCGTCGAGCAGCGTGACACCCGGGTCGACGCTCAGGTGTTCGGGGTGGCCGTTCACTTCGAGTGAGATGTCCACTGGGTCTCTTCCCTGACGGCGTGGTGGGTCCGGAAACGGAAGCGGATATTTATCCGATTGCTCTCGACGGTATCGGATTACAATCCGCTTCGCAACGAAGAGTACGCCCGGAGCAGCTCCAGGTGGGCGGGTTACCGTGAAGCGGCACCGGAACGGCGAGGGAGGGACCAATGACGACGGGTTCGGTCAGCCCACGGCGTGCCGACACCCGCCGCAACCACGAGCGCATCCTCGCCGTCGCGGCGCAGACTCTCGCCGAGTCGGGGGAGGTGTCGTTCAACGCGATCGCCAAGCGCGCCGGGGTCGGCGTCGGCACCGTGTACCGCCACTTCCCGGCGGCCGCGGACCTCATCCTGGCCGTCTACGAGCGGGAGGTCCGGCACCTGCTGGAGGTAGTGCCGGAGCTGCTGGAGCACGCCGGGCCGGCCCGGGCGTTCCGGACCTGGGTGACGGACCACCTGGCGCCGTACATGATGACCAAGCGCGGGCTGGCGAAGGCGCTGGCCGAGGCGACGGCGCAGCGCGGCACGCTGCCGGTCAGCGCTGTGCAGTCCATCCGCGAGGCGATGGAAGCGCTGCTGACGGCCGGCGTCGAGGCGGGCCTGGTCCGCCCCGGGGTGGACGTCGAGACGGTGATGCGCAGCCTGTTGGGCCTGCTGCACCTCGACCCCGAGGACGACTGGCAGCGCCAGACGGCGGACCTGGTGGACCTCGTGTGGCGCGGTCTTCGCCCGGACTGAGCACTAGCGACTGCTGCCGGGTGCCGCTCCTGGCCGCCCGGGGACGAAGGTCACTTCTCCGGGTAGGGCGCTGTACTCGCGGGTAGCCGTCTGGCAGGGTCGTGACTCCGGCCGCGTTCGCGGGCCGTGTGGAAGGGGTGAGCACGTGCCCGGGACTCTGGAGAAGATCGCCCACGGGCGCCGGGGTGAGCAGGAGATCCGGCGGTTGGAAGGGCTTCTGCGGCTGGAGCAGCCGCAGTTCGCGCCCGGTGTGGTGCACGAGTGGGTGGCGCGCGAGTTCGCCCGGTTCGACGACGCCCCGGTGCGGGCCTACATCCCGATCCTGGTGGAACGCGCCGTCCGGGCGCGGCTGCGCGCGACGCCCGTGGTGCCCTACTCGCCCGCCGCGGACCTGGTGGACTGGGCGCGCGGCACGGCCGAGATCCTGCTGGCCGGGGAGCTGCCGCGCCGCTGGCAGCACACCCGGGGAGTGGCCGGGCGGGCGAGCGAGGTGTCCGCGGTCCTGCCGCCCGCCGAGCGCGCGGTGCTGGTCGCGGCCGCCTGGCTGCACGACATCGGGTACGCGAGCCCGGTGTCGGTGACCGGCCTGCACTCCCTGGACGGTGCCCGGTTCCTGGCCCGGCTCGGCGTTCCGTCGCGGGTGTGCGCGCTGGTCGCGCACCACTCCGGCGCGGCGGCCGTGGCCTCGTTGAGCGGGCTGGCCGGGGAGCTCGCCGAGTTCGGTGACGAGCGCGGGCCGGTGCGGGACGCGTTGTGGTACTGCGACATGAGCACCAGCCCGTGGGGCGAGCCGGTCTCGTTCGAGGAGCGGATGGCCGAGATCGAGACCCGCCGCGGCCCCGAGGACCCGGTGGTCCGGGCGCTGGCGATCAACCGCGCCGAGCGGGCCGCCGCGGTCGCGCGGACCACCGAGCTGCTCCGCCGGCGTTCCTGCTGATCAGCTGCCCGCCAATTCGGTGAGCAGCGCCCGGACGCGCCGGTCGATCTCGTCGCGGATCGGCCGCACCGCGTCGACGCCCTTGCCTGCCGGGTCTTCGAGCCGCCAGTCGAGGTAGCGCTTGCCGGGGAACACCGGGCAGGCGTCGCCGCAGCCCATGGTGATCACGACGTCGGCGGCCCGCACGGCGTCCGTGGTCAGCGGCTTGGGGAATTCCTTGGACAGGTCGAGGCCGATTTCGCGCATGGCTTCGACGACGGCCGGGTTGATGGTGTCGGCGGGGGCGGAGCCGGCGGAGCGCACGGTGACCCGCCCGGCGGCGTGGTGGTCGAGCAGCGCGGCGGCCATCTGGGAGCGGCCGGCGTTGTGGACGCAGACGAAGAGGACTTCGGGTGTGGTCATCGGGTGGTCTCCGTTGTGGTGAACCGGCGGCGGAGGGCGAGCGAGACGTAGACGAGCGCGACCAGCACCGGCACCTCGATCAGCGGGCCGACGACCCCGGCGAGGGCCTGGCCGCTGGTGGCCCCGAAGGTCGCGATGGCGACGGCGATGGCGAGCTCGAAGTTGTTGCCCGCCGCGGTGAAGGCGAGCGTGGTGGTGCGCTCGTAGTTCAGGCCGAGCGCCTTGCCGAGGGCGTACGAGCCGGCCCACATGAGTCCGAAGTAGACCAGCAGCGGCAGCGCGATGCGGGCGACCTCGAGCGGGCGGCTGGTGATCTGGTTGCCCTGCAGGGCGAACAGCACCACGATGGTGAACAGCAGCCCGTACAGGGCGACCGGCCCGATGCGCGGCAGGAACCGGGTTTCGTACCAGTCGCGGCCCTTGCCTCGTTCGCCGAGACGGCGCGTGAGGTATCCGGCGACGAGCGGGATGCCGAGGAAGATCAGCGTGCTCTTGGCGATCTGCCACCCGGACACTGACAGGCTGGTGGTGTCGAGGCCGAGCCAGCCGGGCAGGATCTCCAGGTAGAACCAGCCGAGCGCGCCGAACATGATCACCTGGAACACCGAGTTGAGCGCGACCAGCACGGCGGCGGCCTCCCGGTCGCCGCAGGCGAGGTCGTTCCAGATGATGACCATGGCGATGCAGCGGGCCAGGCCGACGATGATGAGGCCGGTGCGGTACTCGGGCAGGTCCGGCAGCAGCAGCCAGGCCAGCGCGAACATCAGCGCCGGGCCGATGAGCCAGTTGAGCACGAGCGAGGGCCACAGCAGTTTCCGGTCGCGAGTGACCGAGTCCAGCCTGTCGTAGCGGACCTTGGCCAGCACCGGGTACATCATCACCAGCAGGCCGAGCGCGATCGGCAGCGAGATGCCGTCGACGGCCACGGCGTTGAGGCCGGTCTCCAGGCCGGGGATCCAGCGCCCGGCGAGCAGCCCGAGGACCATCGCCGCGCCGATCCACACCGGCAGGAAGCGGTCCAGTGTGGACAGCTTGCCGACGACCCCGGCGGGCGCGGTGCCGGTGGTCGTCACGCGGTCACCGCCGCCGGCGTGAGGACTGCGGACAGGCGGGCCAGCGTCTCGGGCTGGACGCGGTAGTAGATCCAGGTGCCCCGCCGCTCGCCGGTGATCAGCCCGGACTCGCGCAGCACCTTGAGGTGGTGCGAGATGGTCGGCCCGGTCAGTTCGAACGCGCCGGTCAGGTCACACACGCACGCCTCGCCGCCGTCGTGCGAGGCGATCAGCGACAGCAGCCGCAACCGCACCGGATCGCCGACCGCCTTGAACACCCTGGCGAGCTCCGCGGCCTGCGGCTCGGACAGGGGCTCACGCACGACCGGCGAGCAACAGGCGACGTCCTCCGCGAGCGGCAACTGCTTCGACATGCCTCTATCTAAACAGACTTCTATATTGGGGTGTATCGAGGCAAGGATCACGCCCGGAGGAGACGGCTCACCAGGTACTTCGCGTCGCGGCCGACGCCACGGATGGTCGCGGAGGCGAAGCTGCGCTGCCACTCCAGCCCGACGTAGCCGAGGCCGGGATGGGTGGTGGACAGGCCGCGGCGCTGCCGGGGCGCGCCGGTGCTGTCGAGGGCGCCGAGACCGCGCAGGTAGGGGAACGCGGGGCGGAACCCGGTCGCCAGGATGATCGCGTCGACGTGCTCGCGGGTGCCGTCCGGCCAGGTGACGGTGTCGTCGTCGCAGCTGGTGAACAGGCGGCGCTGATCGGGGTCGCCGGCCTCGATGGCGGAGCGGTAGCCGCCGGTGTCCAGGACCGGCGTGCTGGGCTTGGTGCGCAGCCACGGCCCGATCGGCAGGGCGTCGAACCCGGTGGCCCGGAACCAGAAGTGCACGTCGCGGACGAGGACCCGCTGGGGCGCGTAGCGGATCGGTCCGCGGGTGGCGAGGGTGACGCGGGCGTGCGGGGCGAGGTCGAGAGCGATCTGCACCGCCGAGTTCGCTGCCCCGACCACCACGACGCGCTGCCCGGCAAACGGTTCGGGCGCACGGTAGTCACCCGAGTGCAGCACGGCGCCGGTGAAGCGGTCCAGGCCGGGTAGCGCCGGCCGGTGCGGGGACCCGAACGCGCCGGTCGCGGCGATCACGATCGGCGCCATGACCCGCGGGCCGTCGGCGACCCGCACCTCGAACTGCCCATCGTGGGTGACGGTGGTGACGCGGTGGCCCGTGCGGATGTCCGCGTCCAGCTGCTTGGCGTAGGTGCGCAGGTAGTCGACGACCTCGTCCCGATGCGGGTAGCGACCGGGGTCGCCGGGGAAGGGCAGGCCGGGCAGGGCGCTGTACCGGGCGGGGGAGAACAGGCGCAGGCTCTCGTAGTAGCGCGGCCAGGAGCCGGCCGGTTCGTCCCCGGCTTCGAGCACGAGCGGGCGCACACCGCGGGCGAGCAGGGCGTGGGCGGCGGCGAGGCCGGCCTGCCCGCCGCCGATGACGACGGCCTCGGGCATCAGGAGTGTCCTTTCCGGACCGGGGACAGCGAGATCAGCTCCGGTTCGGCCGGCGTGCCGCAGCACCCGCCCTGTCCGGGCTCGTCGAACAGCCCCGACCCGCCGCACACCCCGGTCTCGGCGAGCTGCAACTCCACCCGCTCCGCGGCCGCGTGGTCGCCGGCCAGGAAGGCGGCGATCGAGCGGACCTGCTCGTAGCCGGTCATCGCCAGGAACGTCGGCGCCCGGCCGTAGCTCTTCATGCCGGCCAGGAACACGCCCGGCTCCGGGTGCGCCAGCTCCTTCGCCCCGTGCGGGTAGACGGTGCCGCAGGAGTGCACGTTCGGGTCGATCAACGGCGCGAGCGCGACCGGCGCCTGCAGCGTCGCGTCCAGCTCCAGCCGCAGTTCCGACAGCCACGAGAGGTCCGGGCGGAACCCGGTGACGGCCACGACCTCGTCGACCTCGAGCCGTGTCCCCGCCGAGGCGGTCAGGATCAGCCGGCCCGCCGGGTCGCGGTCGACGGACTCGGTGCGGAACCCGGTGAGCACCGTGACCAGGCCGGCCTCCACCGCGGCCTTGGCCCGCAACCCGAGGGCGCCGCGCGCCGGCAGCTGGTCGGCCTCGCCGCCGCCGAAGGTGTCGCCCACGGCGCCACGCCGCAGCAGCCAGCTGATCCGGGTCGCCGGCTCCTCCTGCGCCAGCGCCGCGAACGCCACGAGGGCGGTGAGTGCGGAGTGCCCGCTCCCGGCGATCGCCACGTGCCTGGCGGCGTAGCGCGCGCGGACTCGCGGGTCGTCCAGGTCGGGAACGCGGTAGGCGATGCGGTCGGCCGCGGCTCGTTCGCCCGGGGCGGGCAGGCCGTCGCCGCCCAGCGGGTTCGGTGCCGGCCAGGTGCCGGACGCGTCGATCAGGGCCGCCGCGGTGACCAGCTCCTCGCGCCCATCGCGGTGGCGGACGTGCACGGTCAGCGGTTCGGTGTCGCGGCCGTGGTCGACCACCCGGTCCCGGCCGCGCCGTGCCACGCCGGTCACCTCGGTGCCGAAGCGCACCCGCGTACCCAGCACCGCGGCCAGTGGGGCGAGGTATTCGGTGACCCACTCCTGCCCGGTCGGGTAGCGCTCCGGGGCGGGCCGCTGCCAGCCGGTCGCTTCGAGCAGCCGTCCGGCCGCCGGGGCGACCAGCTCGCGCCACGCCGAGAACAACCGCACGTGGTTCCACTCCGACACCGCGGCTCCCGCGCCGGTGCCGCGTTCCAGCACCAGCGGCTCCAGCCCGCGCTCGGTCAGCTCGGCCGCGGCCGCCAGCCCGATCGGCCCGGCACCCACCACAACGACCGGCAACTCGCTCATCCGAACCCCTTCCATCGATCCCTGTCGATTGAGGTGGACTCTATCGACCGACGTCGATGGTCACAAGCATCGATTCCAATCGATACACTCGGCGGCATGACAGTCGTGACGTCACCCGCGGCCCAGGTCCTGCCCGAGGGCGAGGCCGGCACCTATGCCGAGTGGTTCGCGTGCCTGGCCGAGCCCACCCGCGTGCGGCTGCTGCACGCCGTCGCGACCGCGCCCGGCGGCATCACCGTCGGCGCGCTCACCGAGTTGCTCGGCATCAGCCAGTCCACGTGCTCGCACCACGTCCGCAAGCTCGCCGACGTCGGGTTCGTGCGGGTGCGGAAGGAGGGGACTGCCAGCGTCGTCACGATCAACGCGGCGTGCTGCTCCGGCCTGCCGCACGCCGCCGACGCGGTGATGGGCCTGCTCGCGCCGCGGCCGTGCTGCCCCGAGGACGTGCCCGCGGACGTCACGGTGCGCGCCCTGGGCGACGACGACTGGCCGTCCGTGCGGCGCATCTACGGCGAAGGCATGGCGACGGGCATCGCGACGTTCGAAACCACGGTCCCCAGCCGCGCGGTCCTCGACGCGAAGTGGCTTCCCGGCCACCGGTGGGTCGCCGAGATCGAGGGCAAGGTGGTCGGCTGGGCCGCTGCAACCCCGACGTCTGCCCGCGACTGCTACTCGGGAGTGGCCGAGACGTCGATCTACGTCGCCGACGGCCACCGCGGCCGCGGAATAGGCAAAGCACTGATCCGCAAGCAGGTCACGGCCGCCGACGAGGCCGGCCTGTGGACCCTGGAAACCTCCATCTTCCCCGAAAACCGGGCCAGCCTGGCCCTGCACCACGCGGCGGGCTACCGCACCGTCGGAATCCGCGAACGAATCGCCCAGCGGAACGGCGAGTGGCACGACACGGTCCTGCTGGAGCGCCGCAACAACCTCGGCTGAACAGCTGCGGCCATTCGGTCCGATGTGGACTAGCGTTCTCCTGTGCTCGGCTCGGTCAGCGGCGCACCTGGTAGCGCAGGTGCAGCACCCGGTTGCCCTGCAGCACGTCCGGGTCCTCCAGCAGGTGCTGCGCGTCGACCGAGCCGAAGTAGCGCTTGCCGGATCCGAACACGACGGGGACGACGTCCATGCGCACCTCGTCGACCAGGCCCGCGGCGAGCACCTGGCCACCGACGTCGCCCGCGGCGACCTCGACCAGGCGGTCACCGGCGAGCTCCTGCGCCTTGGCCACGGCTGCCTCGATGCCGTCGACGAAGTGGAACGGCGCTTCGGGGTCCCAGCCCTCGGGCGGAGGCCGGTGCGTCACGACGACCACGTGGTCGATCCCGCCCGGGGGCTTGCCGTCCCAGCCGTCCGTGAGGTCGAAGACGTGGCGGCCGGCGATCGTCACCCCGATCCGGTCCCAGTACGCCCGCGTGTAGTCGTAGGAGGTCCGGGACACGTTCAGCGCTCCGCTGTCGTCCAGGGGGACGTCTCCGCTGGTCAGCCAGTCGAACAGCGGTCCGGGCTGGTCGTTCTCGTCGGCGATGAAGCCGTCCACCGACACCGAGCTGTACAGGACCACCTTGCCCATGGGGACTCTCCTCTGCTTGGAAGGTGCCCCGAAACTAGCCGGTCGCGAGCGGCGGCTCTTGTAAGAAATCAATCGGCGGGCAGCGGCCAGCCGTCCAGCGCGTGGCCGGGGTGTTCGCGCAGGAACCGCCGCCGCACTTCGAGGTACCGGGTCGGCGTGAGCCCGGTGAACTCGCGGAACTCGTGGCCGAAGTGGGCCTGGTCGAAGTAGCCGGCTCCGGCGGCGAGCTCGCCCCAGTCGACCGGTCCGGCGGGGTCGATCGTGAACACGGTGGCCGTGAGGCGGTAGGTGCGGGCCAGCCGCTTCGGCGTGACGCCGACGAGCTGCTTGAACCGGTGTGCCAGATGGGTGCTGCTGACACCGGCCGCCCCGGTCAGGTCGCCGATCGCCACCGCCCCGCTGGTCGCCTCGATGACGCTGCTCGTGTGGCGGACCAGCCCCAGGCCGGCGGTCTCGCGCAGCCGCCGCCTCAGTTCGTCCTCGAGCAGCGACAGCATCTCGTGTGGTCCGTCCGCGGTGGCCAGCCGGTCCCGCAGCTCGGCGGCGGCGGGCCGGCCCCACACCTGCTCCACCGTCACGGGCCGGTCGCACAGCTCGGCCGCGGGCATCGGCAGGAACGGCGCCAGCCCCCACGGCTTGAAGTGCACCCCGACGGAGCGGGTGCGGGGCGGGTAGCCGAAGTCCAGCGCGCGGGTGGGCATGGTGATCACGCACCCGTCGGCGTACTCGCCCTTCTCGATGTCGGTGCCGGCGCGGATGCGGAACGGCGCCCCGAGGTTGACGATGAGCAGGGCGGACGGCGCGGGCGGCAACGTCAGCCGCGCATACGGCGCCTCGCCCTCCAGGTAGTAGAGGTCGTCGATCAGCCCATCCAGCGGCGCCCGCGGCACCTGGGACACGTACTCCACACCCCCAGCATCGCCGACGCGCGCCGGGCTGGTCCAGCCGCGTGTCGAGCCTTCACGAAACGCTCGACCGCTACGCTCCACGGTACGGCGCGGAACCGGTCGTCGTTCTTGAGCCGTTTGAGGGGGCATGTGTACGAACTTCACGGCGCTGCGGTTCGTCAGCAGGCGTCTGCCCGGCTCGTACGGTCTGTTGTACGAACGCGACGACGAGATCAGAATTCCGCCTGGCCCCAATGCATTCCGGGTGACCGTTCTCGCCCCGCGGTGCACGCCTCGGCCGCCGCGGCGCCGTGCACACCGCCTGACGCGCAAGGCCGGCGGAGGCCCGATCCGGAGGACCTCCGCCGCCCGCGTCGGCTACAGCGCCGACCGCAGGTGCTCCACCGCCGCCTGGTGGATTTCCGCGCTGCGCGGGATCGCCGCGGTGGCCCAGTAGGTGGCGTGCGCCAGGCCGTCCATCCGCACCGCGCGGGCCTCGGCGCCCGCGGCGCTCAACGCAGCCGCGAAGGCCTCGCCCTCGTCGCGGAGCGTGTCGTACTCCGTGGTGATCACCAGCGTCGGCGGGAGGCCGCTCAGCTCGTTGCGGTCCAGCGCCAGCCGGGGGTCCACGGCGTCCTCCGGGCTGCCGCAGTACTGCGCGCCGAACCACCGCAACGCGTCCAGGTGCAGCAGGTAACCCTCGGCGTACTCGCGCCGTGACACGGTGTCGGCCAGCGGATCCACCAGCGGGTAGACCAGCACCTGCGCTCGCACGGCCGGCTCGCCCTCGTCGCGGGCCCGGATGACCGCCGACGCGGCCAGGTTGCCGCCCGCGCTGTCACCCATGACCGCGATCCGCCCGGGATCGCCGCCGTGCGCGGAGATCTCCTTGGCCGTCCACCGCAGCGCGGCGAACACGTCGTCGTGCGCGGCGGGGAACTTCGCCTCGGGGGCGAGCCGGTAGGTGACCGACACGACGATCGCTTCGGCGTCGAGCGCGAGGGCACGCACGGGTTCGTCGACGACGTCGAGACCGCCCGCGACGAACCCTCCACCGTGGACATAAAGCACGACCGGGAACGGCCCGTCGCCCGGCGGCACGTAGATCCGCGCGCGGTGGGCCGGGTCCGGCCCGTAGGACACCTCGCTGGTCCGGGAGAATCCGCGCTTGGGCTTCTGCAGCCCGGCGAACGACGCGATCGCCTCGCGGGTGGCTTCGAGGCCGATCTTCTCGAACGACTGGAAACCGCGCTGCGCCAAGCCTTCGAGCAGGGCGGAGACGGCGGGATCGAGTGGCATGACGGCTCCTCGTTCAGGCGAAGACGCGGGAGGCGGACGACAGGGTGAAGCCCGCGTAGCCGGCGGCGACGACCTCGTCGCACTTGGCGCGGTAGGCCGGGGCGCCGCCGAGGTAGACCAGGACGCGGCGCGGTTTGCCGGGGATGTTGTTGCCCATGTACCAGGAGGTGGGGGAGTCGGGCAGCAGCGTCGCCTCGGCCAGCTCGTTGGTGTGCGCGACCCACGCCCGCTCCGCTTCGGGATCCGGCTCGATGACGTCCAGACCGTTCTCGCGCAGGTGGTCCAGCGCGGCGACGGTGAAGTCGACGTGGTCCTCGATGGCCAGCGGCATGTTGTACAGCACCGACGGGCTCTGCGGGCCGGTGATCATGAACAGGTTCGGGAACCCGGCGGCCATCAGGCCGAGGTAGGTCTGCGGCCCGTCGGCCCAGTGGTCGGCCAGGCGCAGCCCGCCGCGGCCGGTGATGTTCATCGCCAGCAGCGGTCCGGTGCACGCGTCGAAGCCGGTGGCGAGGATCAGCGTGTCGAAGTCGTGCTCGGTGCCGTCGGCCAGCCGCACCCCGGTCGGGGTCACCGCCGCGATCGGGTTGCCCTTGACGTCGACGAGGTCGACGTTGGGCCGGTTGTAGGCCTCGTAGTAGTCGGTCTCCAGCGGCGGCCGCTTGGTGCCGTACGGGTAGCCCTCCGGTGCGAGAAGCTCGGCCTTGGCCGGGTCCTGCACGCGTTCCCGGATCCGCTCGCGGATGTAGGAGGCGATCGTGTCGTTGGCGGCCTTGTCGAACAGGATGTCGCCGAAGGAGTCGATGAACAGCCGGAAACCGCCGCGGTTCCAGCGGTCGTCGAACACCCGCCGCCGCTCCTCCGGCGACACGGCCAGCGCCGAGGGCTGCACCTCCGAGTAGGGCACGCCGAGGAAGTGGTTGCGCGAGGCGTCCCGGATGGCGCGGTAGTTCGCCTTCTCGGCGGCCTCCTCCTCCGGCCGGGTCGGGTAGTTGCCGATCGGGGTGGCGTAGTTGGGGGTGCGCTGCAGGACGGTCAGGTGCCCGGCCGTCTTGGCGATCTCGCTGATCGCCTGGATGCCCGACGAGCCGACGCCGATGATGCCGACCCGCTTGCCCGCGAACGACACCTCGTGGTGCGGCCAGTTGCCGGTCATCAGGACCTCGCCGGCGAAGTCCTCGACGCCGGGGAACTCCGGCTTCTTCGGCACGGAGAGGGTGCCGGCGCCGGAGACGACGAACCGCGCGCGGTGCGTCTGCCCGGTGCTCGTGGTGGCCGTCCACAGCGCCGCGGCGTCGTCCCAGGCCAGGGAGGTGATCCGGGTGTTGAAGCGGAAGCTGCGGCGCAGGTCGTAGCGGTCGGCGACGTGTTCGAGGTAGGACAGGATCTCCGCCTGCGCGGGGAACCGTTCGGTCCAGTGCCACTCCTGCTGCAGCTCGTCGTCGAACGAGTAGGAGTAGTGCACGCTCTCGATGTCGACGCGGGCGCCCGGGTAGCGGTTCCAGTACCAGGTCCCGCCGACGTCGCCGGCGGCGTCGAAGCCGATGACGCGCAGGTCCCGCTGGTCGCGCAGGACGTGCACGGCGTACAGGCCGGCGAAACCGGCGCCGATGACGATGGCGTCGTGGGTGGACGGTTCGGGTGACACCACTGATCCAGCCTCCTCGATGGTTCGGGTGTGATCGCCGCTACAGCCTGCGGTCGTGCGCGGCGGGCCGGACAGGGTGAGATCACCCCATTGCCCACCCCATCGCGGTCCCGGGCACACCCGCGTGTCCTACGGTGGGAGCCGCGGTGTCCAGCGGCGGGCGCGTGATGGGAGGCGTCATGGGTGACGGTGCCGGAGGGGGACTGCGGCATCCCGCCGTGGCGCTGACCAGCTTCGTCGGCCGCCGTCAGACCTTGGCGCAACTGGACGCCGAGCTGCGCGCCCACCGGCTGGTGACCGTCACCGGCCCGGGCGGGGTGGGCAAGACCCGCACCGCGATCACCGCCGCCGACCGGACCAGCCTGCCCGGCGGGGTGCGGGTGGTGGAGCTGGCCAGCGTCACGCACGACACCCAGGTCGCGCCCACCGTCGCGACCGCGATCGGCGTCCCCGACCAGTCCAACCGCGACGCCGTCGACCGGGTCGTCGACCACCTCTCCGGAACCAGCACGCTGCTGGTACTGGACAACTGCGAGCACGTGCTGGACGCCACCGCACGGCTGGTGCTGCGGCTGCTGGAAGCGCTGCCCGGCCTGCGCGTCCTGGCCACCAGCCGGGAGCCGCTGGGCATCGGCGGGGAACGCGTGCACCTGCTCGCGCCGCTGGCCGTGCCGGAGGAGAGCGACGCGGCGGGCACCGGCGCCCTCGACCACGTCCCGGCGGTCCAGCTGCTGGTCGACCGGGCACGCGCGGTGCTGCCGGACTTCGCGGTGACCCCGGAGAACCGGGCGGCGGTGGTGGCGCTGTGCCGCCGCCTCGACGGGCTGCCGCTGGCGATCGAGCTGGCCGCGGTGCGGCTGCGGTCGTTGTCGGTGTCGGAGGTGGTGCGGCGCCTGGACCGGCGGTTCCACCTGCTCGCCGGGACGGACCCGGCGGCCGGCCCGCGGCAGCGGTCGCTGCGTGCGCTGATCGACTGGAGCCACGACCTGTGCGCCCCGGACGAACGCCTGCTGTGGGCGCGGATGGCGGTCTTTCCCGCCTCGGTCGACCTGGAGACGCTGGAGCGGGTGTGCGGGTTCGGCGACCTGGCCGGGGACCGGCTGTTCGACGCACTCGACGGGCTGGTCGGCAAGTCCGTCGTGGTCGCCGACCGCAACGGCGAGCAGGTGCGCTACCGCCAGTTCGTGACGTTGCGCGAGTACGGCGCGGAACTGCTGGCAGCCTCCGGTGAAGCGGATTCACTGCGGCGACGGCACCGCGACCACTTCGCCGGCCGCGCCGCGGAGTGCGTCCGCCGGTGGTGCGGTCCCGACCAGGCGGGCGACCTGGCGCGGTTGCGGGAGGACCACCCGAACCTGCTGGCGGCGCTGGCCTGGTCGGCCGAAACCCCGGGCGAGGCCCCGGCCGGGGCGCGGCTGGCGTCGCTGCTGCGCTACCACTGGATCGCGGGCGGGTTCCTCAGCAACGGCCGCCGGTGGCTGGAACGCCTGCTTCCCCAGCTCGGCGCCGGAACCCCGGAGCGGGGCGAGGCGCTGTGGGCGGCGGCGTGGGTCGCGCTCATCCAGGGCGACCGCCTGGTGGCGAGGGGGTACCTGAAGGAGTGCGCGGTGATCGCCGACGCGCTCGGGGATCCGGGGCTGCGCGGGCACGTGCGGTTGTGGCGGGCGCTGCTGAACCTGTTCGAGGGCGATCTCCAGGCCGCGATCGGGCTGTACCGGCAGGCGATCGCGATCCACCGGGCCGGCGGCGACACCGGGCTGGCGCTGACCGCGTCCTTCCAGCTGGCGATGGCGCAGGCCTACGCGGGCCGCCCGCGGGAGGCGCTGGAGACGTGCTCGGCGGTGATCGAGGAGGCGTCGGCCGTCGGGGAACGGTGGAACCGGGCCTACGCGCACTGGGCGGCGGCCATCAGCCACCTGCACCTGGGCGAGGTGGCCGCGGCGCGGACGGCGATCGCCGCGGCGATGCGGATCGAGCAGGACTTCCGCGACGGCGTGTGCACGGCGCTGTGCACCGAGGTGTGCTCGTGGGTGGCCGCCTCGTCGGGGCACGCGGCCGACGCCGCGGCGCTGGAGGGCATGGCGGCCTCGGTGTGGCACCGGATCGGCACGTCGCTGCAGGCCTTCGGGCCCCATGCCGCCAGGGAGGGACGACGGCACTCCGCGGCGGTGGACGAGCAACTCGGAGCGGCCACCGCCGGCGCCATCCGCAAGGACCACGCCGGCGTCACGCTGCCGGACGCCGTGCGGCTCGGGCTCGATCTCGTGGTGCGCCAGAGCGGACGCGGCCGCCCGGCGCCGCCGCGCGAACCTCGCGTGCCGGAGTCGCCGCTGACCGGCCGGGAACGGGAAATCGCCGTGCTCATCGCGCGGGGCCTGAGCAACAAGGCGATCGCGGACCGGCTGACGATCTCACCGCGCACTGTGGACGGTCACGTGGAACGGATGCTGCGGAAGCTGGACTTCACCTCCCGCACGCAGATCGCGTCGTGGGTGGCCGCGAGCAGCGCGGCCCGCTGACGCCGATCCGGAAGACACCGGCACCCGTTCACGGCCGCATCAGCCGCCGAGGAAGTCCACACCCACCGGCCCGCTGCGCGAAGTGCGCACCGCCACGCCCTCGGCGTCCACCTCGACCACGACCTCCTCGCCGCACGTCAGCCGTCCCCGGTAGACGCCCGGCGCGGGCAGCGCGGTCCCCGGCTCCACGCGCAGCCGGCCGTCCGCGAGCACGCCTTCGACGCGGTGCGGCCGGCCCAGCGCCCGCGCCGCACCGGCCACATCGCCGGCCCGCAGGCACGAGCGGACGTGCGTGGACGACACCAGCGGCAGCAGGTCCACCGGGTGGGTGGTGAAGCCGTAGTCGCGCCCGAGCCGCCGCAGCGTCTCCGGCGTGCCCTCGCCCCGGTGGCCGAACGTGAAGTTGCCGCCCACCACCACGGCCGCGGCGCGCAGGCGCCCGGCCAGGATCCGGGCGACGAAGTCCAGGGGCGACATCCCCGCCAGCTCCCGTGTGAAGGACAGGACGCACACCGCGTCGACACCGAGTTCCCCGGCCAGCTCCGCGCGCCGCTCGACGGTGCTGAGCGCGTCCGTGCACCGGGGCGGCCCCACGATCCGCGCCGGGTGCGGGTCGAAGGTGACGAGCACCGTCGGCAGGCCGCGGTCCCGGCCGATGCCGACGGCCTCGCCGATGAGCCGCGCGTGCCCTCGGTGCACCCCGTCGAACACACCGAGGGTCACCACGCACGGCCCGAGATCGGCGGGCACCGTGTCGCGCCACACCGGGCACAGCGTCGCGGTCATCGCAGCTCCTCGCTGGTGTCGCCGGGTGCGGCGCCCCGGGGGAGGAGGCGCCGCACCCGGCGGTGGTGGCCCGGCGACGTCGTTGTCCACCCGGGCCCCGCCGTGGGATCCGCCGTCAGCGGCGGCCTTCCGGGTTGAACAGGTCCGGCACGGTCCAGCCGTCGAGGTCGTACTCGGCCATGCACTGCTCGGCGAAGCCCTTCATGCCGTCGGCCTGACCCGACTGCTGCGCGGCGAACAGCAGCTCGGCGCGCACGCCCTCGTGGTTGCCCGAGTAGTTGCGCTCGTACAGCTCGTGCCTGCCGCCGAACTCGCTGCCGATCGAGTCCCAGATCAGCTTCATCAGCTTGACGCGCTCGATCGCGTCGATGCCGTTCGAGCCGCGCACGTACTGGTCGAGGTAGGGGCGGATCTCCGGCGAGGCGAAATCGTCGGCGTGCGAGGGCAGGTAGATCAGGCCGGATCCGAGGTCCTGCATGATGATCTCGCGCACGCGGGGGTAGCCGACGGTCATGAACCAGCGGTAGGCCAGGCCGTAGTCCAGGTGCGGCAGGACCGCGCCGTCGATCCACTCGTCCGGCCGTGCGGCCATCGCGTCGGACAGCGCCCAGAACAGGTTGCGCCACCCGATGACCTCGCCGACGCGGGTCTGGATGCCGCGGAAGTCCTTGGTGCCGGTGACTTCCACGCCCTTCATCAGCAGGCCGGCGATGAAGTCGAGCTTGACCGCCAGCCGCGTCACGCCGTGGAAGGTGAAGCGGTGCAGGAAGCCGGAACCGGGGAAGAACGTGCTGGCCTTCTCGGCGTCGCCGTAGATGAAGACGTTCTCCCACGGGATCTTCACCTTGTCCAGGATGAAGATCGTGTCGTTCTCGTCGAACCGGGACGACAGCGGGTAGTCGAACGCGCTGGTCGCGCTCTGCGCGTAGGACTGGCGGCAGATCAGCTTCATGCCCGGCGCGCCCATCGGCACCGTGCACACCAGGGCGAACTCGCGCTTTTTGATGGGCAGGCCGTAGTGGGCGATGAAGTTGTAGTTCGTGATCGCCGACCCGGTCGCGACCACCTTGGCGCCGGAGACGATCAGGCCGTCGTCCTTCTCCTCCTCGACGTGGATGAAGATGTCCTTCACCTCGTCGGGGTTGCGGTCCCGGTCGACCGGCGGGTTGATGATCGCGTGGTTCCAGTAGAGGACCTTCTCCTGCGATTCGGTGTACCAGCGGCGGGCGTTGTCGGCGAAGGGCTCGTAGAAGTCCGAGTTCGCGCCCAGCGTGCCGAGGAAGGCGGCCTTGTAGTCGGGGCTGCGGCCCATCCAGCCGTACGTCATGCGCGCCCACTCGGCAATCGCGTCCCGGTCGGCGAAGAGGTCCTCGCGGCTGCGCGGCGTGCGGAAGAACGGGTGCGTGAAGCCGCTGCTGTCGGTGTCCGTCGGCGCGGTCAGCACGCCCTGCTTGTCCGGGTCGTGCAGGGCGTCGTAGAGGCGCGCGGTCATGCGTGCCGAGTTGCGGAACGCCGGGTGCGTGGTGACGTCGTCGACCTTCTCGCCGTAGATGAAGATCTCCCGGCCGTCCCGGATGCTCTCGAGGTACTCCTCGCCGGTCATCGGGCGGGTGGTCCGGGTGGGGGTCACGGCTTCGTCGGGCTGGTGGATCGCCACGGGTGTGGTCCCTTCGTCGTTGAACGGGATCGTTGTGGTTGGCGGGATCAGACGGCCGCGGGAGCGGCCGGGAACCAGCCGATCTCGGGGCAGTCGAGTGAGACGGCCCAGTGCGAGCCGTCGTCGGCGGGGCCGAGTTCGCGGAAGCGGCCCGAGTAGAACAGCAGCGGCTCGGCGTCGGTGATCTCGAGGTCGACGACCTCGCCGAGCACGATCAGGTGGTCGCCGCCGTCGTAGGTGCGCCACGGCAGGCACGAGATCGTCGCGGCGTTGCCCAGCAGCACCGGCGCCGTCGGGCCGGCGCCCCAGCGGGGCCCCGGGTCCTGCGGGCGGCCTGCGAAGTGCATCGCCGTGTCCAGCTGGTCCGCGGCGAGGATGTTCACCGCGAAGGGGGACTCGGCCAGGTAGCCGCACGCCTTGGCGGTGCGCGTCAGCGTGACCTGGCAGAGCGCGGGCTCGAGCGAGACCGCGGTGAACGCGTTCACGGTCGCGCCGTGGGGTTCCCCGGCGCTGTTCTGGCAGGTCACCACCGTGACACCGGTGGCGAACCGGCCGAAGCCGGTGCGCAGCCGCCGCTGATCGAGCGTCATCGTCGACACCTCCTGTACGCTATGCGTACTAGCTGTCCGCTTTGCGTTCACGAGAAGGGTGCCCGCCGATGGGTGAGCGAGTCAATACCTCGCATGCGGGAAGATGGCGGCCATGACCACCGAGGGGAATCCGCGCGACCTCATCCAGAGCCTCGAGCGGGGCTTCGCGGTACTGCAGGCCTTCGACGCCGAGCGGCCCAATCCCACGCTCGCCGAGCTGGCGTCCGCGACGGAGCTGTCGCGCCCGGCGGTGCGGCGGATCCTGCTGACCCTGCAGCACCTCGGCTTCGTGCACGGCGAGGGCGGGCGCTGGACGCTGACGCCGCGGGTGCTCAGCATCGGGCAGCACTACTCCGCCTCGCACGGGATGATCGAGATCGCGCAGCCGCACCTGCTCCGGCTCGCCGAGCAGACCGGCGAGTCGGCGTCGCTGGCCGCGCTCGACGGCACCGAGGCCGTCTACGTCGCCCGCGTGCCGGTGCGGCGGATCATGAGCATCAACGTGTCGATCGGGACGCGCGTGCCGGCGCACTCGACGTCGATGGGCCGCGTGCTGCTGGCGTGGGCGCCGGACGAGGTGGTCGACCACGTCATCGCCGCCGGATTGGAGGCCCACACCGAGCACACGGTCACCGACCCGGACGAGTTCCGGCGCCGGCTGCGCGACGTCCGGTCGCTCGGCTATTCGGTGGTCTCGGAGGAACTGGAGAAGGGGCTGCTCTCGGCCGCCGCGCCGGTGCGGGACTCCTCAGGGGCCGTGGTGGCCGCCCTGGCCTCCTCGACGTCCAGCGGACGTTCCAGTGTGGAGCAACTGCGGGCCGACGTGGTGCCGCTCCTGGTCAAAACGGCGGACCGCATCAGCGCCGACTTCGGCCACCGCCAGGGCGTCACGTCCGGGCCGATGGTCCGAAAAGGACACGAAGGCTTCTTCTGACGGTCGCGGAGCCGGGAGTACGAGGCGCGCGACGGGCCCACCGCCACCGCACGGTGCCGCCGCCTGAAGCGTCGATCAACGAGCGGTTCACCGCGGTTGATCGCCACCCCGTGTTCGCGATCTCCGCCGGTCCGCGTCTCGCAGGTAGCCAGTGGCGACGAGGCCCTTGGCGAGCCCGTGCAGCGAGGAGCGGGGCGCGTCCAGTTCGGCGGCGAGCTCGAACAGGTTCCGACGGCGCCCGGTACCCCGTGCTCGTGTGCCCAACGACCGCGGCGTGGACCGCGCAGTCGACCTCGGTGCGCGAAATCGCCGTGTTCGGCGGCGTCACAGAGTCGTTCGCCGGCGACACCATCGGCGCCGCCACCCCGGGGCGTGTCGCGGCGCTGCTGGACGCGCTCGCCGTGGCCGGTGTCCCGGTGGAGCAGGTCGCGGTGCACTTCCACGACACATACGGACAGGCCCTCGCCAACACACTCGCCGCCCTGCGGTGCGGTGTGACCACTGTGGACGCCAGCGCGGGCGGGCTCGGCGGCTGCCCCTTCGCGGGAAGCGCGACCGGCAATCTCGCCACCGAGGACCGCCTGTGGCAACTCGCCGATCCCGGCATCGGGACCGGCATCGACCTGGACAAGGTGGCGGAGACGAGTGTCTGGATGGCCGAACGGCTGGGCTGCCCAGCCCTTCCCGCACCGTCGCGGCACTCGCCCGCTGAGCACGACCGGGCAGAGGTTGGTCGCGGTGACTCCGGTGGACCTCGGCTGGGGCCGCGGGCTCAGGCCGCCGGTCCCGCTGATCCCTCGCCACGACCGCCCACTGCCGTCGCCGCGCCGGCCGGTACTGGCGCTGCCGAGAGGTCCTCGGCGCGCAGCAGGGGAGTACCCGCCGTCTCGCGCAGGGAGAACGCCGCCACGAGCCCGATCACCGCGGCCACCATCAGGTAGGGCCCAGGCACCAGTGTCGAGCCGGTGGCGGAGATCAGGACGGTCATCACGTACGGGACGGTCCCGGCGAACAGGGCGGCGGTCACGTTGTAGGCGATCGACAGGCCGCTTTGGCGGGTGCGGGTCGGGAAGATCTCCGCCGACCACACCGCGTAGGTGCCCAGGATCGCGGCGAGGATGACACCCAGCGCGAGCGCGGCGGCCCACGTGCCGGCCAGGCCGGTGCGCATCAGCAGGTACGCCGGGGTGGCCAGGACGAACAGCGCGATCCCGGCGCCGATGAGCACCGGGCGGCGGCCCACCCGGTCGGACAGCCTGCCGAAGGCGGGCACCAGCACGAGCCCGGTCAGCGAGATCACCGTGGACAGCAGCGCGGCACTGCCCGCGGAGTGGCCGAGGTAGTCGGTCTCGTAGGTGACCAGGTAGGTCAGCACCGCGTAGAACGGCACGTGCATCATCGTCATCAGCCCGGCGGCCTGCAACAGTTGCTTGCGGTTGTGGCGGAACAACTCCCGCACCGGGCTGCGCGGCACGTTGTCGGTCGCCTCCAGCGCGCGGTACTCGGGCGTGTCCTCGATCTTGGTGCGGATGACGAACCCGACGACGCCCAACGGCGCGGCGATGAGGAACGGGATGCGCCAGCCCCACGAGGTGAGCTGCTCGCCCGACAACCCCACGGACAGCAGGAGGAACACGAACGACCCGGCGAGGAACCCGAGCAGCGAGCCGACCTCCAGCCAGCTGACACCGAACCCGCGGCGGCGGCGCGGCGCGTGCTCGGCGAGGAAGCTCGCCGCGCTGCCGAACTCCCCGCCCGCCGCGAACCCCTGCAGCAGGCGCAGGAACACCAGCAGCAGCGGCGCGGCGATCCCGATCGTGGAATAGCCGGGCAGCAGCCCGATCACCAGCGTCGCGCCGGACATCAGGAAGATGACGAGCGACAGCGTCCGCTTGCGCCCGATCCGGTCCCCGAGCGGGCCGAACACCAGCGCGCCGACCGGGCGGATGCCGAACGACACCGCGAACACGCCGAACACCGCGAGCAGGCCCGCGGTGCCGTTCTCCGCGGGGAAGAACACCGACGCGATGGTGCCGGCGAGGTAGGCGTAGGTGGCCCAGTCGAACCAGTGGACGAACACCCCGACGGCGCCGGCGGCGACACTGCGGCGCAGCGCCGCGGGATCGGCCATCGCCTCGGTGATCTCGTCGGCTGCGGGGGAGCCGGGTGCGGTCATGGGTGCCTCCTCGGGCCTGCTCTCGCGATGACGCTAGGAGCGGGTGACAGCATCGAACAAGAAGAAAGAGACGAAACAATGCATCGGAAACACCGATGCAGAGCGGCGGAGCTGGGGTGTTGCCCGGGTCTTACACCCGGGCAACACGGAATTCACGCGCGGCTCAGTACCGCAGGTAGTCGCGCTGGATCGTGATGTGGTCGGCGACGAACTTCGCGTCGTGCCACACACCCCAGATGAAGCTCGACCCGCGCCGCGCGAGCCACGGCAGGCCCAGGAAGTACACGCCGGGTTCGGTGGACACCCCGCGCCGGTGCCGCGGCTTGCCGTGCTCGTCGAACGCGTCGACCCGCAGCCAGCTGTAGTCGACCGCGAACCCGGTGGCCCAGACGATCGAGGTGATCCCGGCCGCGGCGAGGTCGAGTTCGCGGACGGGATCGGTGACGCACGCCGGGTCGGGTCCCAGCTCGCGCGCCTCGGGTTCCTCCGGCAGTTCCAGGCCGTTGCGGGCGATGTAGGCGTCCGCTTCGTCGAGCAGCGACAGGTAGTTCGCGTCGCCCGCGGCGATGTTGGCGCCGAGGTCCGGTGCGAAGTGGAGGGTTCCGTCGCGATAGGACTCGGTGCGCCCGGTCAGGGTGATGCCCAGCGCGGCGAGGGCGCGGAAGTCGACGGTGTGCCCGCCGCGCGCGCCGCTGACGGCGATCGTGACGTGCTCGGCGCCGCGGGGCGGGGTTTCGGCGTCCCACTTGCCCAGAACTCCCAGCCACCAGCAGAAGTCGCGTCCCCGGTATCGGCGCGGCGGCCGGTCGTGCGGGCCGACGGACAGGTGCACCACGCGCCCGGCGCGGCGCAGCTCCTCGGCGATCTGCACCCCGGAGGACCCGGCGCCCACCACGAGCACGCCGCCCTCGGGCAGCTGGGCGGGGTTCTTGTAGGAGCTGGAGTGCAGCTGCAGCGGCCCGGCGCCGCCGGGGACGATCGGCGGGATCACCGGCCGCTGGAACGGGCCGGTCGCGGCGACGACGAACCGCGCGTCGAGCTCACCGTCCGAGGTCCGCACCCGGAAGCCGGGGCGTCCCCGGTGCCGCCGCACCGACGTCACCTCGACGCCGGTCCGGACCGGCGCGGCGATCTTCTCCGCGTAGGCTTCGAAGTAGTCCGCGATCTGGTCCTTCGACGCGAAGTCATCGGGTGCGAGGTCGCCGAACTCCATGCCGGGGAAGCGGTCGTGCCACGCGGGCCCGTTCGCGACCAGCGAGTCCCACCGCTGCGACCGCCAGCGCCCGGCGATCCGGTCCCGCTCCAGGACGAGGTGCGGCACCCCGGCGTCGCTCAGGTGCTCACTCATCGCGAGGCCGGCCTGGCCGCCGCCCACGACGAGGACGTCCACCTCTTGTCTCGACATCGTTCTCCGTTTCGGTCCGGTGTGGAGGGTCAGGCGCGCCGCGCCGCGCGGTCGATCCCGGTCCAGGCGAGCGCGACCGCGCCGTCGAGGAGCGCCCGCCGGGCGGTTTCGCCGACGCAGAACGCGGCGAACTCGCGCTGGTGGTTGGTCGCGGGCAGGGACCCGATCCCGATGTAGGGGTGGATCGCCGGCACGACCTGGGAGACGTTGCCCATGTCGGTCGAGGCGCGGTTCATCCGCGCTGCGGTGCCCGGCGGGGCGAACTCGCGTCCCAGCGCCCCCGCGTTCGCGCGGTAGTCGGCCAGCGCCGCCTCGTCCGCGCGGAACTCCGCGTAGGGCTTGCTTTCCGGCTCGACGCTCAGCTCGCAGCCGGTCGCCAGCGCCCCGGCTTCGAACGCGCGCATCACGCGTGGTTCGAGTTCGGCCAGCTCCGCCAGCGTCTCCGCCCGCACGTACCAGCGGCCGGTCGCGGTTTCGGGGATCGCGTTCGGCGCGTCGCCCGCGTGCGTGACGACGCCGTGCACCCGCGCCGAGGACGGCAGCTGCTGGCGCAGCAGCCCGATCGCGACCTGCGCGACCGTGAACGCGTCGGCGGCGTTGATCCCGGCCTCCGGGTAGGCCGCGGCGTGCGCGGACTTGCCGGTGTAGGTGATCTTCGAGTGGCTGACGGCGAACGGGCGCGCCTCGGCCACGTCGACCGGTGCGGGGTGGACCATCATCGCGAGGTCGGCACCGGTGAAGGCGCCGCGGTCGAGCATCTCGATCTTGCCGCCCCCGCCCTCCTCGGCGGGGGTGCCGTAGACCTCGACGGTGAGGCCGGCGTCGTCGGCGACCGCGGCCAGTCCGAGTGCGGCGCCGACGCTGCTCGCGGCGATGAGGTTGTGGCCGCACGCGTGCCCGAGGCCGGGCAGCGCGTCGTACTCCGCGCACAGCGCGATGCGCGTGGGGCCACTGCCGAAGCGCGCGTGGAAGGCCGTGTCCAGGCCGAGGTAGCGCGGGGTCACGTCGAACCCGGCGCGGTCGAGCAGCTCGGGCACCATCGCGGCGGCCCGGTGCTCCTCCCACGCCGTTTCGGGGTCGGCGTGCAGGCGCTCGGACAGGCGCACCAGGTCGTCGGCGTGCCGGGTGACGGTCTCCCGCGCGGCGGTCTTCACAGGTCCCCCGGAACGCCGTAGGAGGGCGCGGCGGCGGGGTCGAGGCCGCGGCGGACGTAGTCGTCGCGCTGGGGCAGCCACACCGCCAGCAGGTCGGCGAGGCCGTCGACGGGATTCTCAGCCCAGTCCACGCGCAGGTCGGTGACCGGCCAGCCGACGTCGGCGACGACGACGAGTCCCGCGGAGCGCACCGGGCCCTCCTCGCCGCCCGCGGCGACGGCCGCCCGCAGCGCGGCGACGAGCCGCTGTTCCAGCTCGCCGGAGGTGGCGGCGAAGGCGTCGAGCATCACCTGGGGGATGTGGGTGCCGGCGAGCATGTTGCCGGCCGCGACGGCGCCGTCCGCGGTCGCGGTGGCGTGCGTGCCGAGCGTTTTCGCGCCGCTGTAGGCGAACCCGGGACCGGTGCGGCCGAGGACGGTCAGCTGGCGGTAGGCGATGTGCTCGGCGGAGGCGGTCACCTCGGACAGCGCGCGCTCGGCGTCGCCGTGTTCGGCCAGCCGGTCGAGCAGCTTCGCGCCCAGCCGCGGGTCGGTGACGTTCTGTGAGGACGCGGCGCCGACGCCGGGGCGCAGGTGCGCGACGCGGGCCGCGACCGCGGGGCTCGACGAGCTGGCGACGATGCCGAAGCGGTCGCCGTCGCGGGCGACGAGGGAGAAGGTCACCGCTCCTCCTCGGGGATGACCGCGATGGCGTCGATCTCGCACAGCCATTCCGGGCGGGCCAGCGCCGAGACGACGACGCCGGTCGAGATCGGGTGCACGCCCTTCGTCCACTTCCCGACCACGCGGTAGACCGCCTCGCGGTAGCGCGGGTCGATCAGGTAGATCGTGAGCTTGACCAGGTGTTCCATCCGGCTCCCGGCTTCCTCCAGGAGCAGGGCGATGTTGGCCATCGCCCGCTCGGCCTGGGCGGCCGCGTCCCCGATGCCGACGGACTCGCTGGTCTCGAGGTCCTGGCCGATCTGCCCGCGGACGTAGACCGTGCCGTTGGCGACGACCGCCTGACACAGGTCGTTGTCGAGGTTCTGTTCCGGGTAGGTGTCCCGCGTGTTGAACGGCCGGATGCGCTGGTGGACGGTCATCGGCCCAGCGTGCGGTCTGGCCGAGGTTCTGTCCAACAGATGTTTCAGCGCTTTTGCATCTGTTTTCCTGATGCATAGAGCTCGCGGCACAGCTTGACGAACTCCTGGGCGCGGCGGGTCAGGCGCACGCCGCGCATCCAGGCGACGACGATGTCCAGCGAGGCGACGTCGTCGGTCAGGGCGAGCGGCACCGCGCGTTCGCCTGCGTACGTCGACTCGGCGGGCGGGCGCTGGTTGAGCAGCGCGAACCCGTGCCCGTGGGCGACGAGCGCCCGCACGGTCTCGTAGCCGGTGGTGCGGTGGCGGATCTCCGGCTCGACACCGGCGCCGCGCAGCACCGACTGCAGGTACTCGCGGCTGTGCGGCAGGTCCAGCAGCACCATCGGCTCGCCGTCGAGGTCGGCGAGCGCGACCTTCCCGCGGGTGGCGAGCCGGTGCCCGGGGGAGACGAGCACGTACGGCGGCGCGGTGTCGACGACCACGCGGTCGATGTCGTCGTCGAGGTCGTAGCCGTAGAGCAGCGCCACCTCGCATTCGCCGCTGCGCAGGGCCGCCTTGAGCGCCGAGTGCTCGCCCTCCCGCAGCTGCACGCGGACCTGCGGGTGGCGGTCCTCGAACTCGGCCAGCAACCCGGGCAGCCGGAACGGCGCGAGCGTGGTGAAGCAGCCGACGGTCAGTGGCCCGACCAGCTCGGTCCCGGCCTGCCGGGCGGTCTCGACCAGCTCGGCGCCGTGGGCGAGGAAGTCCAGGACGCGCTGGTGGAACGCCTGCCCGGCGGTGGTGAGGCTGAGCCCGCGGGCGTGGTGGCGCAGCAGCAGCTGGACCCCGAGTTCGCGTTCCAGCTGCGCGATCGCGGTCGACACGGCCGACTGCGAAACGAGCAACTCCCGCGAGGCCGCCGTCATGCTCAGGTGCCGCGCGGCGGCCTCGAAGTACCGCAACTGGACGAGGGTGAAGGAGGGCTCGCTCACGGCGCCATCCTGCCCCCGGCGCGGGGCCGCGGCCAGGCGCGGCCCAGGAGTGTGACCCTGCCTGCCCGCGACGAAGGGCGCGCGAGGCTGTTCCTGCAGCCTGCAGTGGAAGCACCAGCACCCGCCGTCCACCAGCCCGAAGATGGCGACCGGGTACCGCAGCCGGCGTTTTGACCATCGGCGCGATGAAGTTCGTCGGCGCAGCAGTGGAGGTTGTTGGCAAGGTGAGGCGCCAGGGCGGCAGCGTCGGTCGAGAGGATCGCGCCCTCAGCCGGAAGGCCGTGAATCCGATCCACGTCCATCTAGAATGGCGGAGGTTCCGCAAGAGCTATCACAAGAAATGGCGCGTACGTGACATTCGAAGTGGGCGATCGGCTCCTCAACTTCCTCCGCGAGCTTCAGGTGGCCACCACGTGGACGGTGGTCGTCACCGAGGAGGCCGGCGGCGGTTCGAAGTGGCGGCTCGCGGGATCGACGTGGGAGGCCACCGTGGTCGTCGAGCCGCGAAGGTGGCTCGGATTGACGTTCGAGGCGCGGGATCCACTTGCCGGCAGGTCTGCCACCTACGACATCGACACCGACCTGTACGACATATCGCTGGACGATCAACGCGAATTCGCGGAGGAGATCGAGTGCGATATCATCGAATTTCTCGCCAACCTGAGAGCTAAAGCCGTGCTCCGCGGGAATGACGGATCAAAGTTCGTGCTCGTCTTTCCTTCGAACGGCTCCTGTGTTCGCGTCGTCCAAGGTCGTTTCCTGGCCAGCGTGTCCACGTGCGCCGATCTCGCCGCCGCTCGGACGGGCGGTGACTACGTCCCGGTGGAATGACGAACGCTTCTTCCTCCGAGCCGTTCACCGCCGGTGTTGACGAGCACGCCGAGCCAGAACCCGGGCAGCGGGAACGGTGGCGGCGCGGCACTGCTGCCGGGCGAGGGCATCGACGGGTCGACGGCGGCCGAATGGCACCGCGACCAGTCACCCGCCGGCGTCGCACCCGCCTGGATCGCGGCGGTGATGCCGTCCCCGGTGGCCAGGCGGGTGCCGCGCAGCCGCGCGCTCGCCCAGTCCGGCCCCAGGTGGCGAAGGCGGAGCTGCGGGGAGGCCTGGAACCCGCCGGTGGCGACCACCACGGCACCGGGCACCACACCCGCGCCGGTCACCGCGCCCGTCACCCGGCCGCGATCCCGGACGAGGCCGGCGAGCGGCGTGGACCAGCGGATCTCGACGCCGATGCGCTCGGCGTGCCGTAGCAGCGGCTCGATCACGGCGAAACCACGTGACATCCCCGCACCTGCGCAGGTCAGGACCTGCCCGGGTGGCACGTGCAGCACACCGTCGCGCATCTGCGCGCCGAGCGTCCGGTTGAACACGAACCGCACGCCCCGGGCGGCCAGCCAGCGCACCGTGTCCAAGGACCGCTGTGCGAGGGTGCCGACCAGCGCCGGGTCCGCGCGGCCGCCGCTCATCGCCATGAGTTCGGCGGTGTAGGGCGGGGCCTCGATCCGGTCGTGTTCCAGCCCGGGCTCGACGTCCTTCGTGATGGACGTGAGGTCCTCCGGGCCGTCGTAGCGGAACAGGAACAGCCCTCCGGAGAAGGCGGCGTTCCCGCCGACGTCCTCGCGGCCGCCCTTCTCGAGCAGCACGACCCGCGCACCGACCGCACGCGCGGGCGATCGCGGCGGACAGCCAAGCCAGTCCGGCTCCGGCGACGACGACATCCGTCACGCGCGGGCCCGTTGGAGCCGCCCAGGGCGAAGATGACGTACGTGGCGAGCTCGATGTCGTGGACGGCGGCGAAGGCGGCCATCCGCTCCAGCTCGGCCAGCGAGTCCGAAGTGGAGCGTCCGGTGTCGAGGGCGAGCTGAAGGAAGTGGAACGCGCCGTGAAGTGAGCACCGCCGCCGGTGGCGCGGTCCGACGGCTGACGCTGAACCGCGCGGTGCGCGGCCGCCGACGTGCTCTGCCGGGGCCGCGCACCTCATCGTGATACTGGTGAGTCGTTTCCGCTTCACCGAGGCAGGCCGGCCGCCACGCGGGGTGCACGGCGCGGACCTCTGCCGTCCGGTCAGGCCAGGCTCCGGAAGAACGCCCGGAGGTCGGAGATCATCAGGTCGGGCGTCTCCAGAGCCGCGAAGTGGCCGCCGCGCTCCAACTCCGACCAGCGCACCACGTTGTGCGCCCGCTCGGCCAGGGGTCGGACCGAGAAGTCGGTGGGGAACACCGCGACGGCGGTCGGCACCGTCCCGCGCTCCTTCGGCGCCCACATGGTGAAGTCGTTGAACCGCTCGTAGTAGGTGTGCGCCGCCGAGCCCGCGGTGCCGGTGAACCAGTAGATGCTCACGTTGGTGAGGATCCGGTCCCGGTCCACCGCGTCTTCGGGGAGCTCGGCCGCCGGGTCCGTCCAGTCCTTGAACTTCTCCACGATCCAGGCGAGCTGTCCGGCGGGGGAGTCGTGCAGCGCCGCCGCGATCGTCTGCGGGCGCGTGCCCTGCAGTTGCATGTACGCGCCCAGCTTCTCCTGCCACTCCTTCATCCCGGCCAGCCGCCCGCGCTCGGTCTCGCTCAGCGAGCCCATGATCTCCGGATCGCCGCCGGGGAACGTGAGCAGGCCGTTGACGTGCACGCCGATGACGTTGTCCGCCGCGGCGCGTCCCACGAGCGGAGCGATGAACGCGCTGACGTCGCCTCCCTGCACGCCGTACCGGTCGTAGCCGAGCCGGGACATCAGCTCCGCCAGCGCCGCGGCGGTGCGGCCGTCGGTCCAGCCGGTGGCGGGCAGCGGGCCGGAGAAGCCGTATCCCGGCAGCGATGGGATCACCAGGTGGAAGGCGTCGGCGGCCTGGCCGCCGTGGGCCAGCGGGTCGGTGAGCGGGCCGATGAGGTCGAGGAACTCCACGACCGAGCCGGGCCAGCCGTGCAGCAGCAGGAGCGGGGTGGCGCCGGCCTCGGGGGAGCGCACGTGCAGGAAGTGCACCTGCGCGCCCTGCACGGTGGTGGTGAACTGTGGGTAGGTGTTGAGCGTCGCTTCTTGGGCGTACCAGTCGAAGCCGTCGGCCCAGTAGGTGGCGAGCTCTCGCAGGTAGCCGGTCGGCACGCCGCGCTCCCATCCGGTGCCGGGCAGTTCGGGCGCCCATCGGGTGCGGTGCAGCCGCTCGTGCAGGTCGTTGAGGTCGGCCTTGGGGATCTCGACGCGGTAGGGCTGGATCTCGTTCGTCATGTCCGGGACGGTATTGGCGATTGGTGACAGGTTCCGGCACTGATAACGGCCACAATGGTGCCCATGTTGGAAACCTCCGCGCGGCTGCTGCGGCTGCTGTCGCTCCTGCAGGCGCGTACGGACTTGACCGGTGCCGAAATCGCCGACCGGCTGAAGGTCGGCCTGCGCACCGTGCGGCGCGACGTGGAACGGCTGCGCGAGCTGGGTTATCCGGTGGAGGCCACGCCGGGTGTGGCCGGCGGGTACCGGCTGGGGGTGGGGGCCGCGTTGCCGCCGCTGCTGCTCGACGACGAGGAGGCCGTGGCGGTGGCGATCAGCCTGCGGATGGCCGCGACGGGCAGCGTCGCCGGCCTGGAGGAGGGCGCGGTGCGGGCGCTGGCCAAGCTCCAGCAGCTCCTGCCCGCCCGGCTGCGGCACCGGATGGAGGCGTTCCGCGCGGCGACCGTGGCGCTGCCCGGGGCGGCCGATCCGGCGGTCAGTGCCGAGGTGCTGGCCGCGATCGCCGCCGCGTGCCGCGACCGGCGCCGTGTGCGCCTGCGCTACCGCGGGCGCGACGGCCTCACCGCACGCGAGGTCGAGCCGCACCGGCTGGTGCACACCCCGCGCCGGTGGTACCTGGTGGCGTGGGACGTGGCCAAGGACGACTGGCGCACCTTCCGGGTCGACCGCATCGAGGGGCCACTCGGACCGCCGGGCGCGCGGTTCACGCCGCGCCCGCCGCCCGAGGAGAACACGGCCGCCTACGTCTCACACGGGATCACCTCGACGCCGTACGCCTACCAGGCCCGCGTCCTCTTCCACGCCCCGTTGGAGGCAGTGGCACCACGCACGTCGCCCGGTGCGGGACGGCTGGAGGCCGTGAACGCGCGAACGTGCCTGTTCACGGCCGGCGCGAACTCCCTGCACGAGCTGGCGGTGCACGTGGCGGTGAAGGGGTTCGACTTCGAGGTGCTGGAGCCGCCGGAGCTGGTCCCGGTGCTGCGCGAGCTCCGCGACCGCCTCGATCGGGCCGCGACCACATCGGACCCGGGTTCCGGCTGACGGCAGCGAAGCGTGCGCGAAGGACTGTCGGGACCGGTCCACTCCGGACGGTGTCGCCGCGTGGGTCCTATCTGATCGTCAATCCACCGTCGACGTGCAGCACTGTGCCGGTCACCCACCGGGCGTCGTCCGAGGCGAGGTAAACGGCGGCTTCGGCCACGTCCTCGGGTTCGCCGATCCGCTGGGCCGGATACGCGTCGTGGACGTAGTGCTCGTAATCCGCGCGCTGGTCCGGGGTCATCCGCGCGAGGTAGGCGCGTTCGAACGTCGGCGTGCGGATCGAGCCGGGTGCGATGGCGTTGACCCGGACACGCGGACCGAGTTCGTTGGCCAGCGCCTTGGTGAGCGAGTTGAGCGCGCCGCGGGTGGCCGAATAGACCGAAGAGGGGCGCCCGGCGACCATTTTGTCCGCCCAGTAACTCGAGATGTTCACGATCACGCTCAGCCGCTCGCGCAGCAACTGGGTCAGCAGCACCGGTACGCGCACGTTCAGGTGCACCATCGCGTCGAACTGGGGCTTGGTGAGTTCGGACAGCGGCGGCATGTGCGAGACACCGGCGTTGTTCACGAGCACGTCGACGTCCAGGGATCCGGCAGCGGCGACGAGCGCGTCCTCGTCGTTGAGGTCGACGGCGACGGTGCGCGTGTTCGGCAATGTCACGGCGTCGAGCTTGCGGCTGTCGCGCGCGAGAAGCACGAGGTTCGCCCCTTCCCGCGCGAACGCGGTGGCGATGGCGAGGCCGATTCCCTCGCTGCCGCCGGTGATCAACGCGGTCTTGCCGGTCAGGCGATCCATCGGGTCTCCAAGTCGGCCAGCTGGCGGATCCGGGCGGCGCGGATTCCGGCCGAGGCGTCGCTGCCGACGGTGAGCCGCAATGGCGGTTGCGGCAGGCCGACCAGCGCGATGATCGCGGCCGCCACTTCCTCCGGCTCGGTCGGCCGCCGCGCATCGCGCCCGATGCGGTCGAGCCGGGCGGCGAGAGCGTCGTAGTCGGCGATCGTCCCGGGACGCTCGCGTTCGGCCCAGCTCCGGCGAAAGCCCGTGTTGACGGCGCCCGGTTCGACGATGCTGACCTGGATGCCGAACGGAGCCAGCTCCTCGGCCAGCGACACCGACAACCCTTCGAGCGCGTGCTTGCTCGCCGTGTACGCGCTCATCCCAGGGGCGCCGATCTGACCGGCCAGCGAGCTGATCTGCACGATGTGACCCGAGCGAGCGGCCCGCAGGTACGGCAACGTCGCACGCAGGACGTTGGCGGCCGCGAAGAAGTTGACCTCGAACTGTTCGCGCAGCGCCGAGTCGGACAGCTCCTCGAAGGCGCCCGCCGCCGCATAGCCGGCGTTGTTCACCACGACGTCGATCCGGCCGAGAGCGGCGACGGCCTCGGCGACAGCCCGCCGGACTTGCTCAGGGTCGCTGATGTCCACGGACTTCCTGCTGATCGCGCCCAGAATTTCTCGGCGATCCAGGTGGCCTGGCCTGCTGGGGAGTCGGTGAGGCCGTAGCCGAGGGTTTGCGGCCGGGTCGACTGGATGGCGGAGTATCCCCGGCCGGTGCGTTGGAACTCCTTTTCGGCCTCGAGGTTCGCCAGCTCCGCGGGTGTCGGGTCGTCGAAGGTGCCCGCGGCCACGGAGCCCAGGTTCAGGTGCACGGCGGCGACGCGCTCGGGCGCCACTTCGCCCAGCGCGCCGGACACCGCCGAGCCCCAGTCGCCGCCTTGCGCGCCGTACCGCTGGTATCCCAGTGACACCATCAGCGTGTCCCAGGCGCGTGCGATGCGGGTGACGTTCCACCCGGTCGTCGACGGCTTGTCGCTCCAGCCGTACCCGGGCAACGACGGCGCGACCACGTGGAACGCGTCCGCCGGGTCGCCGCCGTGCGCGCGCGGGTCGGTCAGCGGGCCGAGGATCTCCAGGAACTCGAGCACCGAACCCGGCCACCCGTGCGTGAGCACCAGCGGGAACGCGTCCGGCTCCGGTGATCGGACGTGCAGGAAGTGAATGCCCAGTCCGTCGACGGTGTCCCGGTACTGCGGGAAGGCGTTCAGCCGCTCGGCGAACCCGAAGTCGTAGTCCTCGGCCCAGCTGCGGCAGAGCTCCTGCGCGTAGGCCAGCGGCACCCCCTGCGACCAGTCGTCCACCGGCTCAGGCTCGGGCCATCGCGTCCGCCGCAACCGTTCCCGCAGATCCGCGATCTCGGCTTCGGTGATGGTCACCTCGAATGGCTCGGCGGCCATGGCGGTCTCCTTTCCTGTCACGTCATCGGATGCCGGCACCCGGCCGCCCGGTGAGGCTGAGGACGAGTCCGGTCAAGGGAAGTGCCGCGAGCACGGCGAGGGCCACCGGCACCGGCACGACGCCGGACAGGCCCGCGACAGCGGCCGGGCCGATCCCGCCACCCAGGTTGATCATGAAGGTGAGCAGGCCCTGTGCGGTGTCGCGGTCCCCCGTGGCGACGAGTTCGGGTGCGAGGCCCACCAGTACGGCTTGGGCGCCGGCGAATCCACACACGGTCAGCGCCACGCCGACGACGACAGGGACCGGCCCGGTGAAGATCGCGACCACGAGCACACCGACGGCGGTGAGTGCCGCGAGCCCGGCCGAGACCTGCCACGCGGTGAACCGTGCGGTCGCGGCGCCGACGAGCCGCCCGGCCAGCACCGAGCAGGCGGCCGCCGGGACCAGGAGCACGCCGGCTTCCAGAGCGCCACCACCCGTGGCCTGCTCGATCAGGGACGGGGCGAGAAACAGCACCCCGTAGTAGCCGGCGAAGACCGTCCCGCCGATGAGCCCGGCGGGCAGGAAGCCGCGGGCTGTGATCACCCGCCGGGGCACGAACCCGTCGGGCGTGCGCCGCACGCGCCACCACAGTCCCGCGGCGGCGAGCGCCCCGGCGGCAGCCACGACGAGCGTGACCGAAGTGGACAGGCCGACCGAATGGGCCTGCAGCAACGTGATCAGCGAACCGGCGAGCACCGACAGCACGGCCGCGCCGGCGATGTCGAGTCGCTCGGCCGAGTTGTTCCCTTCCCGGCCACCGTTCCGCTTCAACGCCCGCCTACCCGGCACTGCGGCCAGCAGGAGGGGGAGCGCGAGGACCGGGATCGCGAGCACGGCACGCCACCCCAGCCACGCCGTCACCGCCCCGCCCAACAGCGTCCCGCACCCAGACGCCGTCGCGCTGGCGGCCGCGACGATTCCCAGCGCGCGAAGCCGTTCCCGCCCCGGAAGGGCAGTGACCGCGGCGAAGACAGCGATCACGGTGGTACCCGCCCCGGCACCGCCGATCAGCCTGCCGATGATCACGACTGCCAGTGTCGGGCCGAACCCCGCGAGCGCCGAACCCGCGGCGAGTGCCACGACCCCGGCGACGAGTGCCCGGAAGGGGCTCCGCCGGGCCATCAGCCGGCCCGCGACCGGCATCGCGAGCGCGGAGGTCAGCGACCACGCGGCGAGAATCCACGCCGTGGCCCCGAACGGCACCCCCAGCGCGCGGCCGATGACCGGCAGCGCCACCGACGGTGCGCCCAGCGCCACGTACATCGGCAGCACCAGCAGGCCCAGCGTCAGCCCGAGCCGACGCCCGTCCGGCGCGTGTCCCGATCCGCCGCGGAGGACCCCTCCAGACGGGATCGCCTGCGGCATCGTCATCTCCTCCGGGGTACGCTGTGACACGTAAAAGCCACAACGGGTGTCACGTTACAAGGCGGCGAGGAGACACGTCAAATGCTTGACGCGTGTTACAACCCATCGGCTGTCCAGACGGCCGTCGATCTTGCCAACACCTTGAAGCCGATCAAGGGAGAGGACGAGCTCGAGACCGTGGAGCAGCTGCGGGACTTCCTCGACGAGCATTCCCTGGCCGCACCGGCCGAGCCCGCGGGTCACGGAGCCGGCCGGCGGTGGCGTCTCACCCGCGCCGATCTGGCGGAGGTCCGCGCGTTGCGTGAGACGGTGCGTGCCGTGCTGGAACGAGCGAACACGGACGCGATCGAAGCCGCGGCCCTGATCAACGACGGTCTGCGCCGCAGCCGAGCCACCCCGGCGCTGCGCCACGATCACTACCGTTGGCGGACCGAGATCACCTCCGACACCGACCGCTGCTCGGCGCACTTGGCCGCGACCACACTCAGCGCACTCGCCTCCGTGATCGCCACACTCGGTCCGGCTCGCCTCGGCGTCTGTGCCGGGCCGGCCTGCCGGGCCACTTTCGTGGACCTCTCGCGCAATGGGTCGAAGCAATACTGCACACGAACCTGCGCACACCGGGCCAGCGTCACGGCCTACCGGAGCCGGCAAAGCGCGCGTTGAGTCCCGGCATGGCGGGCGCCGGAGTTCCGTGTCCAGGCGATCGCTGATCATTCCGGCTGACTCTTGTCGCCCACGGCGACGCGTGCCGGGCGATGTTCCGTGTGCCGGAACGCCGAGGACAGGCGGACTGGCAGCGTCAGCGCTCGGTCCACACTGCCTCGCCGTCCGCCGCGAGCCTTGCGCCGCGGAACGATGTTGATCTTCACGTGCTCAAGCAGCTGTTTGATCTCGGATGGGGTGGGGAACCGCGCTGGCGCTGGCCGCTCTCGGCGCACGGGTGACCGTGGTGGCTCGTCGAACGGACCGCCTCGACGCGCTGGTCGACAAGATCGCCACCACTGGTGGCCAGGCTCTCGCCGTGCGCGCCGACATCACGGACTAGGAACAAGCTCACTCAGCCGTCGCCCGCGACGTTGAGGCGTACGGCCGTCTCGACACCGTGGTGGCCGACGCGGGCGTCATGATCCTCGGACCGATCACCGGCGCGGACACGACCGGCTGGCGCCGGATGATCGAGCTCAACACCCTCGGGCTCATGTACACCGCGCACGCGGCTGCCCCGCACCTGCTGCCCCTCCAGAACCGCGCCGACGTTCAGGGGCGGATGTACGAGCGCTACTCGACGTTGGAGCGGCTACGTCCGGCGGATGTGGCGGACGTGATCGCCTTCATCCTGACCAGGCCCCGCCGCGTCGCCGTCAACGAGGTCCTGGTCCGGCCGACGGAGCAGCAGGGTTGACCGCCGCGATGCCGGAGCGCCGGCCAGGCTGCATGGGTGTGCTGCACCCACGCTCCGGGAGCCGGCCGACATTACTGTCGGCGGCGTGGACAGTGAGAACAAGCTCGGTGACTACCTGCGTGCTCGACGGGCGCTCCTCCGGGCGCAGGAGGTCGGTCTGCCCGACGATGGCCCGCGGCGGGTCCCGGGGCTCCGGCGCGACGAAGTGGCGTTGCTCGCCGGCGTGAGCACGGACTACTACATCCGGCTCGAGCAGGGCCGGGAACGGCATCCGTCCGACCAGGTGCTGCGGTCGATCGCCAGTGCGCTGCGACTGGATGACGCCGCCGCGGCGCACCTGTTCCGGCTCGCCCTTCCGGTGTTCGGGGCGAGTTCGGTCACCTCGCTGACGGTCGCTCCGGAACTCGTCCGGCTGATGGACGGCATGCCGGACGTGCCCGCTTTCCTGGTCGGCGCGGCGCAGGCCATCCTCGCCGCCAACGCCATGGCCAGGGAGCTCTACCGCGGGTTCGCCCGGTACGACAACTTGCTGCGCATGATCTTCCTCGACCCGTACGCGAGGTCCTTCTACGGCGACTGGGACGCCGCGTCGCGGCTGGCGGTGAGCAACCTGCGGGCATCGTCGTCGCAGTTCCCCGCGGACGAGCACATCGAGCGGGTCGTCGGCGAACTGACCTTGCGCAGCCCGGCGTTCGCGAACCTGTGGGCCCGCTACGAAGTGCGTCCGCGGACCCGCGAGGTGAAGCATTTCCTGCATCCACAGGTGGGGGAGCTGAGGCTGCACTTCGAGACGCTGGCCGTCGCCAGCGCGCCCGGGCAGCACCTGTCCGTTTACAGCGCCGAACCCGGTAGCGCGAGCCACGACGGGCTGGTCCTCCTGCGCCGTCTGGCCGACCAGGCAGCCACCGCCGACAACGCCGACCAGGACGAGGTCCTGGAGGGTGACACCCGATCATGACCGCCCCTGTCGCGGACCGCGTGGGCACCTACGAGATCACCGGGAAGAAGGTCGCTCGCCTGGGCTTCGGCGCCATGCGGCTGACCGGGCTCGGATTCCGGGGCGAGCCCGAAGACCGGCCGGTCGCTCCGGGTACCTCCGGCAGCAGGCGCGGCTGATCACCGACCTCGCCACGGTCCTGAACCGGTACAACCGCTGACCGAAGCTCCGCCGACGTCCTGGTCTACTGCACTCGGCACGACATCGGGTTCATCCCGTGGACTTCCGTCACCGCCGGGCAGCCGGCGCGCCCCATCGCCGCGGTGCACGACGCGCCACCGTCCAATGTGGCGCTGTCCTGGATGCTGCACCACTCCGACGTCGGCCTGCCTGTTCCCGGCACGGCCAAGGTCGGGGACACCTCGCTCCGCCGGAGCAACCCCAATCTCCTGTCTTTCGCTGCTCGATTTCGTGGGCCCGCCTGCCTGGCCGCGGGGATAAGAACCGAAAGGGAATTCATGGAAACCGTCTTCGTGATCTACCGAGGAACCCGGCTCCGCGGTGTCTCTTCCAACGTTGCCGAAAGCGGGACCAAGCAATGAGTTCAACACCGAAAACGCCGGCCCGGACTTGGGTAGGCGTGGTCACACTGCTGGCCGGCACGCTGCTGCCGCCACTGGACTTCTTCATCGTCAACCTCGCCATCCCGTCGATTCAAGACGACCTCGGTGGCGGTGACATCCTGGGCCAGCAGATCGTGGCCGGTTACGCCGCCACCTATGCCGTGACGCTCACCCTCGGTGGCCGGCTCGGCGATCTGTACGGGCGGCGGCGCGCTTTTCTCATCGGAATCGTCGGGTTCGCCGTGGCCTCGCTGATCTGCGGTTCGGCCGGCGCGCCCTGGCTGCTCCTCGCCGGGCGCATCCTGCAAGGTTTGACGGCCGCGCTGATGGCGCCGCAGTCGCTGGCCCTCATCCGCGCGAGCCTCGACGGCCGTGACCAGACGATCGCCCTCGGCTTCCACGGTGCGACCCTTGGCCTCGCCGCGGTCATCGGCCAGTCCCTTGGCGGCCTCCTCGTCACCGCCGATGTCTGGGGGCTGGGCTGGCGAGCGATCTTCCTCATCAACCTGCCCGTCGCGGCGCTGGCTCTGCTGGGCAGCCTGTTCCTGCGCGACCGGCACACCCGGGGCGTGGAAAGACTCGACTGGGTCGGCGCCGTCCTGCTCTTCGGAGGTCTTGCCGGGATCGTCATCCCCTTGGTCGAGGGGCGCGCGCTGGACTGGCCTTGGTGGTGCTTCGTCCTGGTCGTCGCCGCCGTCATCCTGCTGCGCAAGTTTTGGCGTTACGAGTCCTCGCTCGGCGGCGACCGGCGCGGTGGTCGTGTGATGCCCCTGGTGCCACCCGGAGCGGTCACCGCGCCCGGAGTGCGGATCGCGCTCGTGGCGGTCGCCCTGTTCTACTCGATCGCCGCGTTCTTCCTCATCTTTTCCGAACACGAGCAGACGGTCGGTCGCACGCCGTTGCAGGCGAGCCTGGACATCCTCCCGCTGGGCATCGGTTTCCTCATCGGCCCGCTGACCGTGCCGTACCTCGTGCGGGTGATGGGGCGCCGGATCGCCGCGCTCGGCCTGTGCCTGGAGACCATCGGCTTCCTCGCCTTCGCCGGGCTCGCCGCCGCATTCGAGCACACGGCGTGGACCGCCGCACCCTTGGCGCTCATCGGCTTCGGCCAAGGGCTCGCTCTGCCCGCGCTGATCCGCCTCACGGTCACCCACATCCCGCGCGCGTTCGCGGGACTGGCCAGCGGCCTGGTGAACGCGACCCTGCAGATCAGCGCCGCCTTGTCGGTCGCGATCGTCGGCGGTCTCTTCTACACGGCTGCCGGCACGTACGGATCGACCGCCGCCATCACCGCGGCGTCGATCCTCATCGCCGCGCTGCTGTTCGGCTCCGCGCTCTTGTCGCAGCGGGCTGAACGCGTCCCGGCCGTGGATACGCTCTCGAAGGCGCTGTCGGTGAGGTAGCCGGCTCGACGGGAGGCGACACGACCGAGGAGGTGCCGCGCCAGCCGACGTCGCGCGGATAGCGAGGGTGGACGCCAGCCGGGAATCGCGGGTGCTGCGCAACGACCCGCGCTCCGCCGAAAAAGTCGGCTACCGGGCGAATGCCGCCGCCCGGCGCCTCCGCAGTGGCCGGACCATGACGCTCGGGTTGCTGCTGACCAGGGACGAAATCCGCCGGCTCGCGGATGGTCTGGGCGACGTCAGCCAGACACTGATCAACGCCGACCCGGCGGACAAAGCGGAGGTCTACCGCCGGCTCGGCCTGCACCTGGTCTCCCACCCTGGAATACGAACAGAGCTTCGGACGAGCCTGCGGGGAGCACCTGCACAGCGTCACGCCGGTTCGCTCTGATGGGCAATACGCCGGTCCCGACGAGTTCGCCGGGAGCGCCGGCGCCACCTCACCGAAGCGCACACGCTTCTCGGTGCTGCGCATGGCGCGGCTGCTGCAACGCCGCGCCGACCTGGAGGTGAAGATCACCCAGGCGCACCGGGACTCGCACGGCACCTACGGGTCGCCGCGCATCACCGCCGAACCGCGTGACCAGGGCGAGGTGGTCACGGCGAAGACCGTCGCCAACATCATGGCCGGGGTCGGGACCGAGGGCATCAGCCCACGCACCTTCAAGGTCGAGACGACAGGTGATGGCGTGGCCACCAGCGGTGTTGATCTCGGCAGTGAGCCGTTCGGCCGCGTCGGCCTGGGTCCGGTAGTCGATGGCCACCGCTGCCCCGTCGACTGCGAGACGTCGCACGACCGCCGCGCCGATTCCGCGTGAGCCACCGGCCAGCGCTGCCCTGCTGTCAGCGCACCCGTCGTCCTGCCTTCCGGCCCCCTCACCAAGGCACCCTGCCGTTGTCGTCGAAGAAGCCGCCGGTGGGACACTCTCGCCCGAGCGTGGCCAGCCGCACCACGATCGCAGCGCCCTCGGCTGCGGTCCGAGTCAACTGGAACGGCAGGCCCTTGGCGAAGTCCGTGTCACACGCACCAGGCGCGACCGCGTTCACCAGGATCCCTTCGCGTGACAGCGCTTTTGCGTACTGCACCGTGAGCATGTTCAGTGCCGCCTTCGACACCGGATAGCCCAGCGAACCCGGCATCCGGCTCAAGTAGTGGGTGGCATCGGTCGTCCACGTCATCGACGAGGTGCCGCTGGAGACGTTCACAATCCGTGCCGCGGACGAACGGCGCAGCAGCGGGAGCATCGCCTCGATCACGGTGACGACACCGAACAGGTTCGTCTCGAACACCGCCCGCACCCCGTCGAGGTGTGCGGAGCCCGGCGCCTGCGCCCCGAGGTCGCCGGCGATGCCGGCGTTGTTGACCAGGACGTCCAGACGGCCGAACCGCTCGGCGATCTGCTCGGCCGCCGCGCTCACCCCGCGTTGGTCCGTCACGTCGACGCCGATCGGGTGCGCGATACCACCCGCCGCGCTGATCTCGGCCACCGCCTCGGCGCCCTTCTCCAGGTCTCGGGCACCAACCACCACCGTCGTCCCGAGCCTCGCGAGCTGGCCCGCGACGGCCCGCCCGATCCCCTTGTTCGCCCCTGTCACCAGGGCAATCGTCGCGTCATCACTCATACGATCAGCGAATCACCTGTCGTTCCCCTAGGCCAGGACCGGACTGATCTCGCTCGATACCCTCCTTGTATGGACGTCCAGACCCGGGAACTGCGCTACTTCATCGCGGTCGCCGAGGAACTGCACTTCGGGCGGGCTGCCCAGCGGCTGGGCATCGCCCAGCCACCCCTGTCCCGGGCGATCCGCCTGCTCGAACAACGGATGGGCCTCACTCTGCTGGACCGCACCAGTCGCGGGGTGCAGCTCACGGCGGCCGGGGAGGTGTTCTTGGCCGAGGGACGCGCCGCACTGGATGCGGTGGCCGCCGCGGTGCGCCGTGCGCGAAGGGCGGCGGAAACCACTCCGCGGCTGGTCCTGGCGCTCAAACCCGGCAGCGACGCCGACCTGTTGCAGCCGATCCTGGACCGCTACGCTGCCACCCCCGACGCCGTTCCGGTCGATCTCGCCTTCAGTGTCGGCGAACGCGCCGCGATGGTGCGCGACGGCCGCGCCGACCTCGCACTGCTCCACCGGCCGCAGAACGATCTGAGCGGCCTGGACAGCGACGACCTCCACGTCGAAGACCAGGTCGTGGTGCTTCCGGACGGCCACCCCCTGACCGCCCGCACCGAGGTGTCGATGGCCGACCTGCGCGGCGGAACCCAGCCCCGATGGCCGGAGTCTCGCCCCGAGGTGACCGGCCACCTCGTCACCGACACCGACCAACTGCTGCAGCTTGTCCGGCTCGGGCGGATGATCGCGGTGCTCCCGGAATCGATCCGTGATCGTCTGCCACCCGGTACAGTCAGTCGTCCTGTCTTCGACGCCGAGCCGGCCACCCTCGTGATCGCCTGGCACCGGGAGTCCACCTCCCGCCAGGTCGCCGCCTTCATCCGCGCCGCGACCTCCGTCAAGACCGAGCTGGAACAGGTCTGACAGGTTACGGCCGGAATACGCCAGCTACCAGCGCTGACCAGCAGCTTTACGCGGCTCGCTCGTACTCGATCATCAGGCCTCCAAGGAGCCGATGTCGCCTGATCAGCTGGAGGCTGAGGTTCGGATTTGAAGGTGAGCACGAACCGTCGGCGTAGCAGTCGCTCGTAAACACGGCGGGGGAACTTGACCGCCTTGATTTCCACGTCAGCCAGGACGGCATCGAACGAGGCCGCGAATTGGCGAGCCCGGTCACGGACAAGAAACCGGAACTCGCCGACCCGCTCCCCCCAGATCCATCACCGGGTTGCGGACCTGTTGTGTGGTCCACACGCCCATCCGGATGGGCGGCTGTACCGAGGATGTGGATGTAACGGCTGCCGACCTCCAACACGAACAACACGTAGATCCGCTTCAGGGTGAGCGCGCGGTCGACGGGGAAGAAGTCGAAGGCCAGCCTCGTCGAGGCCTGCGTGCGCAGGAACTGCTGTCAGGTTGTGTCGGTCTGCCGGTCCGGCGCGGGAGGTATGTGCGCTCGCTGCATGAAGAACGAGCGGTGGATGTCTCCATCCGTCCCGCCCGTAGGGTTAGTACCGGTGTCCGAGGAGGAGCTGACCCAAGTCCCCAGCCTGGTGTACGCGGCTGACTTACAGCTTCCTTGACGGTGTGTTCGTTCAAGCCCCTGGGGCGGCTCCGCCCGAACCGGCGGGAGACGTTCCTGACTGCGCTCGACACCGCGGATGACGCCGCCAGCCATGACCGCGTAGAGCAGCGCCAGTGGCTGCGGTTGTGACGGTGCCGGAGCTCCTGCACGAACGGGTCGCTGGGAGATCGGCGAGCTTGTGGCCACCCCGTGTCAGCCGGGCCGATCTCCTCGGTGCGCTACCGCATCTGGCAGTCGCTTTCATCGCGCGCCGGTCGCGCCGCTTGACCGGCTGTTCGACCTGACGCAGCTGGCGGTTCAGGTGCACTAACCGATCGGGCACCTGGGCGCGGCGACAAGCGACATGGCGCGGCAGGCGGCCGATGAATGCTGTGAAGCGTGTCTCTTGGTGCTGTGGTCCTGCGCCGGACTTCCCCGCCGGAAACGCGCGGGCCGTGGAGGCCGGGTCAGCGGTCCTTGCGGTGGTCGGCGGTGAGGCGGTCGAGCCACTCACTCAGCAGGTGTTGCTCCGCACTGCTGAGCGTTGTCTGTTCGGGCAGAAGGGCGCGCAGCGCCCGGGCGGCAGAGGCGGGGCTTGCGTCGCGTACGGCGGGTTCCTCGAGGGTGACGGCGGTGATCATCGCTTCCCGGAGGGCGGTCAGGAGGGCGGGGTCGCGTTGATCGCCGGGGAGTGATAGCCAGGTGAGCACTGCTCCGCGGGCGGTCGCGTGGATGAGAGAGGCAGCGAGTTCCTCGCCGACGCGCAGCAGGCCGCTGCTGGCGAGGCGGTGGATGCGATCGAGCAGGATCTCCATGCCGGCTCGGAAGGCGGCCGAGTCCGTGCCGCGCCTGGGTTCGCCGTACATCAGCGTGTACAGCTCGGGATTGGCGAGCCCGAACTCGACGGCGAGGTCCCAGCCCGTGCGCAGGTCCTCGACGGGATCCTCCGGACGGGCGTCGGCGTGTTTGGCCGCGAGGAAGGTGGCGTAGCCGTGTTCGGCCACCGCGTCGAGCAGCCCGTCCTTGTCGCCGAACAGGCGGTAGATCGCTGGGGCCTGTACCCCGGCGGCGGCCGCGACCGCCCTGGTGGTGACCGCCTCGCGTCCCTCGCGCGCGAGCAGGTCCGCCGCCACCTCGACAAGCCGCTGTCGGGACACCTCGCGTGCCGCGACCTGTGCGTCCTCCGATCCATCAACCATGTGTCAATGATATCGAGTACTTGCTTCCACTGATGTTTCCGGTGATACCATGATTCGAGTATCGTTGGAAACGCCAGTTGAGGAGTTGCTGACATGAGCGACAAGCTGCGTATCGTCGGCCTTGAGGAACACGTGGTCCTGCCCGTTCTGCTCGACGCGTGGGCGGCGGCGGGAGTCCGGCCGAACGTCTACCCCGACGACCACCCGGTCACGCGAAGGCTGTGCGATGTCGGCGATGAACGCTTGGCCGACATGGACGAGCAGGGCATCGACGTCGCGGTGCTGTCCCTGGCCACTCCGGGGGTGCAGAACCTCCCGCCGGCCGATGCCGTGCGCGTCGCGCGCGAGGCCAACGACGCGCTCGCCGCGATCGTCGACGCCAATCCCTCGCGGTTCCAGGCATTCGCCGCCATCCCGACGTCCTCGCCCGAAGCCGCCGTCGAAGAGTTGGAGCGCGCGGTCACCGGACTCGGCTTCCGCGGTGCGATGCTGTATGGCCGCACCGGCGACGCACTGGCCGACGCGCCGCAGTTCGACGACCTCTACGGAGCCGCCGAACGGCTTCACGTCCCCTTGCACTTCCACCCCCAGGCGCCGGTGCGTGCGGTCCAAGCGGCGTATTACTCGGGACTGCCCAACGGGGTGGGGGCGGCATTGGCGACCGCCGGGCTCGGCTGGTACTACGACCTGGGTGTGCAGTACCTGCGGATGATCTTCTCCGGGGTGTTCGACCGTCACCCCGGGCTGCAAGTGATCGCCGGGCACTGGGGCGAGGTCGTGCTGTTCTACCTCGATCACGTCGGCTTCCTGGGGGAGATGGCCAGGTTGCAGCGGCCGTTGGCCGACTACTTCCGTCAGAACTTCTGGGTGGCCGGCAGCGGTACGGTCAGCGAGCGCTACCTGCGCTGGACCGCCGAGGTCGTCGGAACCGACCGCATGCTCTACTCGACCGACTACCCGTACACCTTCGGCACCCGGCCCGGCGGCTTCCCCTACCTGGACACCAGCGGCGGCATCGCCAGGTCGTTCCTCGAGAACGCACCCTTCACCGAGGAGGAGAAGGCCGCCATAGGATCCGGCAACTGGGAACGGCTGACCGGCCACCTCAACGCCGACCGCCGGCCCCGCCGACCAGCATGACGGGTGCATGGGGCGTCACCTGGGTTGCGGACGGTGCAGCCACGGCGCCGACGTCGGTAGAGACCCTGTATGCCGGTCTCGCGCATGAGCCGGGCCCCGCGGCTGCGCGGCACGCCATTCGACCCGTTCGGCCGCGCCTCGGTGCGGCGCGCCGAGCGGGCGTTGGTCGCTGGGTACCGGGAGGTGCCGGCCGAGCTGGGACACTCGCTGTGTCCGGAAACCACGACGTGGCCGTGGAAATCGCGAACCTGCCGGACGCCGTCCGCGGCTACGAGGACATCAAGCCCGGCAACGTCGCCGCCTACCGTGACGCGCTCACCGAAGCGCTGCAACGGTTTCGCGCACAGGCGAAAGGCGGGGGAGCCGTGCTGACCGCGGCCGTCGCCGACGAGCTGCGGGCGTAGCCGCCTGCGGGGCGAGTGATCGTCGAGCCGGACGTCATGGTGGCCTACCCGCGCGACCAGGCACCGTGGGCGAGGACGGGCCACCGGCCGGTAGTAGTGGTACGAGCGCTCACCACTAGCACGGTCGCGACGCTGTTCTTCTGCCTGCCGGCGTAGGCGGACGGGCGCGTCCGGCACTGTGTTGGCCCAGGGGGCAGCGGTCCGCGACGGGATCCACCTCACGGTCAGCGACGACGGCCGGGTGCGGTTACGTGTCGCCTACGACGGGACACGCGACGAGTAGACCGACCTGCCAGCGGACACGAAGTCCACCAGCGGTCGGGCCGGTGCGTTCCTGTCAGGGGCTCGGCCGCGACCACTCCGAAGTGCGCTGCGAGCCTGGTGAGCTCGGGCCGAGGCGTCGGGGCGCACGCTTCACGAGCCGCGCCATGACGGCCCCGCCGAACCGCTGCGTCCGCACCCAGTCCGGCGCGAGGTCGCGAGCCTCGGCGAGGTAGCGCAGCGCCTGCCCGATCCTGGTGGAGCTGGAGCGAGGTGGCGGCCAGGCGCAGCCGGTGCCCGGCTTCCCAGAAGGCCTGGCACTTCTCCGCGTGCCTCGGGCACAACCTGCGCCAGCTGGAGCGCCTTCTCCAGGTCTCGTGCTCGTGCCGTGCTGTCGACGAGCTGGAGCGCGGCGACGCGGAGCCTGAAGATCGCCGCCTCACTCGCGCTGTCGCTATGCGCCCGGACTGCGGAGCAGGGCGGGCTGGATCTGTTCCACGGCCTTCACCGCGACGCGCGCGGCGTCCTGCCGCCCGCCCGGATGGCCGACAGGACGAGGTCGATGGCGCTGTCCGCCGCCGTCTGCAGCGTCCGGGACGTGTCCGGGTCCCGTACCCAGCGGAAGATCACTCCCGTGTAGACGTCGCTGAGGGTGCGTGCCGCCTCGGCGACGTCCACCCCAGGATCGACTTCTCCGCGTTCCTGGCCATTTCTGAGCAGAGGTGTCAGGTCGGCCAGCAACTGTGACTCGTAGCGGATGGGGCCGCCCGCCGCGGTCCAGCCGAGCATCATCTGCCTGCTCAGCTCGGGCTCCGCCTCCACCATCCGGCTGATCAGCCGGAAGTAGGCGCGGACCCGTTCCGGCACCGCTTCCTCCGTGGCCTCGGTGATCACCTCCACGGCGCGGTCCGCCATCCGCCGCGTCCACAACATCGGGATGTCGCCCTTGCTGGGGAAGTGGTTGAACGCCGTGCGGCGCGAGGTGCCTGCCCGCTGGGCGATGTCCGCCATCGTGGTGTCCTCGTAGCCACGCTCCACGAACAAAGCCGCCGCGGCCTCGTAGAGCAGATCACGGGTGGCCGGAGCGCGCCGGCCCGCTGCGCCCTGTTCGGTTGCGGTCACCGCCGCCCTCGCCCCTTCCTGATGCTTGACATCGCCTGCACCCGAGTGCAAACATCCCTCGCATAACGACTGCACTCGAGTGCAACGACTCGTCACAAGGGAGTGACCATGTCCAACATAACGTCCTCGATGCGGCCCAGCGACCTCGACCTCTACCACCCGGAAGCGCTGCTCGATCCGTACGCGCACTACGCGAAACTGCGCGAGCTGGGACCGGTGCTCTTCGAGCCGGAGCGCGAGATCTGGCTGGTGCCCGGCTACACCGAGGCGTCAGGTGTGCTGCGCAACCACAAGGAGTTCGTCTCCGGCGACGGGGTCACCTACGAGGGGGTCGGTGACCGGCTCGAACGGTATCCGCTGATCGAGAACGACCCGCCGGTGCACACCCGCATCCGCCGGGCGGTCCAGCCGGCGTTCACCAAGAGCCCGATCGAGCAGCTGCGGCCCGCGATCGAGGCCGCCGCGAAGTCGATCGCCGAGAAAGCCGTCGCGCTCGGCGAGATCGACGCCGTCCAGGCGGTGGCCCAGCCGATGCCCGACAAGGCCATGGAACTGCTGACCGGGCTCACCCCGCCGAGCGCCCAGACGCTGGCCGACTGGAGCGACGCGGTCGTCCGCGCGCAGGAACCGGCGGCGAGCCCGCGCCACTCCGAGCTGCTGATCGAAGCACTGAACTGGCTGACCGAGGTGGGCGTTCCCGGCCTGCCGGCGCACTGCTTCGGCCGGCTGATCACCGAGTCCGGAGGCGCGAACGGGGGGCTCGAAGCCGACGGCTCGGAACGGCTGATGACCCTCGCCTCCATCTGGCTGGCGGGCATCGACTCGACCGGCGCGATGCTGGGCAACGCGATCGACGCGTTCATCGAGCACCCCGACCAGTGGGAGCTGCTGCGCGCCCGGCCCGACCTGATCCCGAACGCGGTCGAGGAGCTGCTGCGCTTCGAGGCTCCCTTCCGCGTCTTCTACCGCCGCACGCGCGCCGAGACCGAGATCGGCGGAACCACGATCCCGGCCGGTGCCGCGGTGTGCGCCGTACTTGCCTCGGCGAACCGCGATCCTCGGCAGTTCCCCGACCCCGACCGGCTGGACGTGACCCGGGAGAACGCCCGCACACACCTGTCGTTCGGGACGTCGATCCACCTGTGCCTCGGTTCGCCGCTGGCGCGGCTGGAGGCCACGTCGATGCTGACCGAGCTCACTCGCCGGGTGCTTCGGTTCGAGCGCACCGGCGAGCCGGTGCGCTCCCCCAGCCAGACCATGCGCAAGTTCGACTCGTTGCCGGTGCGGCTGGTCCCGGCCCCGGGAGTGGCGTGATGAGCGGCTACTCGAAGGGACCCCACGACCTGGGCGGCGGCTGCCACGCCTGGCTGCTGCCCGACGGCGGCTGGGGGGAGAGCAACACCGGGCTGGTGCGCGGCGCGGGGGTGTCACTCCTGGTGGACACGCTCTACGACCTCCCGCACACCGCGGAGATGCTCGACGCTTACCGCCCGCTGACCGTTGGCCATCCGATCCGGACCCTGGTCAACACCCACTCCGACGGCGACCACTGGTTCGGCAACCAGCTGGTCGCCGAGCCCGACGTGGAGATCGTCGCGTCGGAGGCCGCGGCGGAGCTGATGACTCCGCGCGCGGTGTCCGAAATGGCCTCCCTGCACAACCGCCGGGACCGCGTCGGCCGGTTCATCCACTCGGTCGGCGGCCGCTTCGACCTGTCCGGGATCACCGCGACCCCGCCCACCCGCACCTTCGCCGGCGAGCTCGACCTCGACGTCGGCGGGCGCCAGGTGCGGCTCATCCAGGTCGGTCCGGCGCACACGCCCGGCGATGTGCTGGTGCACGTGCCGGACGCGAAGGTCGTCTACACCGGGGACATCCTCTTCATCGGGGGTGCCCCGCTCGTGTGGGCGGGACCGGTCTCGCGGTGCATCGCCGCCTGCGACCGGATCCTCGACCTCGACCTCACCGCGATCGTGCCCGGGCACGGCCCGCTCACCGACAAGGACGGCGTCCGGCTGGTCCGGGACTACCTCGCGTTCGTTGAGGTCGAAGCGACCAAGCGGTTCGAGGAAGGGCTCAGCGTCGAGCAGGCCGTCGCGTCGATGGACCTCGGCCGGTTCGCGGCGATGTCCGAGCAGGGACGGATCGCGGCCAATGTGCTCAACGTCTACGAGGAGCTCGATCCGGACAGGCCGCGCGCGGACCGGCTGGAGCAGTTCAGCCGGATCGCCGCATTCGAACTCGGAGAGCAGGCATGAAGATCGCGCGAATCCAGATCGAGGGAACGACCAGGGTGGGCATCGTCGACGGCGACCAGGTGCAGCCGCTCGCCGCGGACACCGACATGTGCGAGCTGCTCGCCGCGACCCCGGCACAGCGCACGGAGCTCGTCCAGCGCGCCACGGAGGGCGAGCCACGCCCACTGTGCGAGGTGCGGCTGCTCGCGCCCGTGCAGCCCAGGACGCTGCGGGACTTCCTCACCTTCGAGGAGCACCTGGAAGGCAGCCTGAAGCTGCTCGGCGCGCCGGCGCCCCACCCCGCCTGGTACGACCAGCCCCTGTTCTACTTCTCCAACACCAACGCGGTGATGGGACCCGACGACCCGGTCGCGGTGCCACCGGGGTGCCGGCTGCTGGACTTCGAGCTGGAGCTGGCCGCCGTCATCGGTAAGCCCGGCAAGGACTTGAGCCCGGAGCAGGCGGCCGAGCACATAGCCGGGTACACCCTGTTCAACGACTGGTCCGCGCGGGACCTGATGTCGCCGGTGGTCCCGGTCGGCATGGGGCCGGTGAAGGGAAAGGACTTCGCCAACACCCTCGGGCCGTGGATCGTCACCGCCGACGAGCTCGCGCCCTACCGCCGCGACGGCAGGCTGGCGCTGGAGATGCACGCGGAGCTCAACGGTGCCGCGCTGCCCGCGGGCGGGGACAACTCGGCCAACATGTCCTGGTCGTTCGAGGAGATGGTCGCGTTCGCCTCGCGCGGCGCGGAGCTGGTGCCCGGTGACGTGCTCGCCTCGGGGACCTGCGGAGCCGGCTGCCTGCTCGAATACTGGGCACACACGGACAGCGAGGAGCCCCCGCCGCTGCGGCCGGGCGACGTCGTGACGCTGGTCGCCGAGGGCATCGGTTCGGTGTCGAACCGGATCGTCGCCGGGGCCGAGCCGGTGGCCGTGCCGAGGGCCCGGGTGGGGCAGCGGCGACGTGCGCGCCCGTGGAACACCGCGGGGTCGTCGTGAGCGCCGAGGTCTGGACACCGACAGCCCAGGCGGCCGCCGAGGCGACGATCACCGCGTTCGCCCGCTTCGCCGGGAGGCGGGGTGGTCCGCCACCCGGCGCGTCCTACGAGGAGCTGTGGCGGTGGTCGGTCGACGACACGGCCGAGTTCTGGAACGCCGTGGCCGAGTTCTGCGAAGTGGCTTGGGACACCCCGCCTGACGCGGTCACCGATGGTGCCCCCATGCCGGAAACCCGCTGGTTCCCTGGCGGGCGCCTCAACTACGCCGCCCAGGTGTTCCGGACCCCGCGCACCGGCGCGGCGGTCGTGGGTCACGACGAAACCGGGATCAGCCAGACCCTGACCTGGGCGGAGCTGGAGGCGCAGGTGAGCGGCCTCGCCGCCACCCTCGCCGGGCTGGGGGTCAGGGCGGGCGACCGGGTGGCCGGGTACTTGCCCGACCGCCCGGAGGCGATCGTGGCCTTCCTCGCCACGGCGAGCGTGGGGGCGGTCTGGGCCGGCTGCGGCACAGACCTGGCCGGGGACGCCGCCCGAGCCCGCCTCGCCCAGCTGGACCCGGCTGTCCTCATCGCCGCCTCGGGCCACCACCATCGGGGGCAGTGGATCGACTGCACCACCGACGTGCGGAAGCTGCGGGAGGGATTGCCGACTCTGCGTGCGACCGTGCTCGTCGGCGACGGTCACCCGACGGACGGGACCACCCTCACGTGGGCGCAGGCCGTCTCTCCGCCCGCACAACGCGTGGAGCCGGTGCCGGTACCCGCGGAGCATCCGCTGTGGGTGCTGTTCACCTCGGGAACGACCGGCCCCCCGAAGGGCATCGTGCACAGCCACGCCGGCGTTGTCGTCGAGCACCTCAAGACCCTGAGCCTGCATCTGGAAGTCCGGCCAGGGGACCAGTTCTTCTGGTACACGACGCTGAACTGGATGATGTGGAACCTCCGGGTGGGCGGGCTGCTCCGGGGAGCGACCGTCCACTGTTTCGACGGCGCGCCGACCGTGCGCGCGCTCTGGCAGGTCGCCGAGCGTGGCGGGGTCACGCACCTCGGGCTGAGCCCCGGCTATCTGAGCGCCTCTCGCGACGCGGGGCTGCACCCCGCCGCGGACTTCGATCTCCCGGCCCTTCGGGTGGTCGGGTGCACCGGATCCGTGCTCACCGCCCCGTTGCACCAGTGGGCGGCCGAGGAACTCGGCCCGGAGGTCCTGGTCGGGTCCACCACCGGCGGGACGGACGTGGTCAGCGGGTTCGCCGGCTTCGCGCTCACGGTGCCCATCCGGGCCGGGGAGATCGCCGTCCGCTGTCTGGGGGTCGATCTCCAGGCCTGGTCTGCTGACCGGAAGCCGCTGACCGACGCGGTGGGGGAGCTGGTCGTCACCTCACCGATGCCGTCGATGCCGCTCCGCTTCTGGAACGACCCGGACGGCAGCCGCTACCGCGGCGCCTACTTCGAGGAATTCCCCGGGGTGTGGCGGCATGGCGACTGGGTGACCGTGACCGGCCGCGGATCGGTGATCGTGCACGGCCGCTCGGACGCCACGCTCAACCGGCACGGCATCCGCATGGGCAGCGCCGACATCTGCCAGGCGGCCGAGGACCTTCCCGAGGTCGGTGAGGCGCTGGTGGTCGGCATCGAGGAACCCGACGGGGGCTACTGGATGCCGATGTTCGTCACTCTCTCCGGCGGACGGCACCTCGACGAGGAACTCGCTGCCGCGGTGCGGGCCGCGGTGCGCGACCGGGTGTCACCGCGGCACGTCCCCGACGAGGTGATCGAGGCACCGGGGATTCCGCACACCCGCACAGGCAAGAAGCTGGAAGTCCCGGTCAAGAACATCCTGCGGGGCTTCACCGGAACGGTCCAGAAGGACGCCGTCGACCGGCCCGAACTCCTGGAGTTCTACCGGCAGACCGGCGAGAACCGCCGCCGCACCAGATGAGGAAAGCCATGCCCGTTCCCGAGACCTTCGAAGCGGTCGTGCTCGGCAAGGAGACCGTGGCCGACGGAGTCGTCCTGCTCACGCTGGGTCGGCCGGACCGTGGCGAGCTCCCGGCGTGGCAGCCCGGGGCGCACATCGACCTGCACCTGGGCGAACCGCCGGTGATCAGGCAGTACTCACTGTGCTCTTCACCCACCGAGCGCGACCGTTACCAGGTCGCGGTCCTTCGTGAGCCGGACAGCCGCGGTGGATCAGCGTATGTCCACGACGGACTGACGTTGGGGGATACCATCCTGGTGAGCCTGCCGCGCAACAACTTCGCGCAGATCGAGGCGAAGCGCTACGTCTTCGTGGCCGGGGGCATCGGCATCACGCCGATGCTCCCGATGATCGAGGCCGCGCGGCGCGCGGGTGCGGACTGGACGCTGCTCTACGGCGGGCGCACCGCCGCATCGATGGCGTTCACCGAAGAACTCGTGGCAACCGGGGGAGAGCGGGTGTCCCTGCGTCCGCAGGACGAGTACGGGCTGCTCGATTTGGCGAGCCTGCTCGCCGAGCCCACCCCGGACACGGCTGTCTACTGCTGCGGCCCTGAGCCACTGCTGAAGGCCGTGGAAGCGCACTGCGCCTCCTGGCCGAAGGGGTCACTGCACGTGGAGAGGTTCTCCCCGGCGGAGGGAGCGCTCGACGGCCCGACGACCGAGTTCGACGTGGAATTCGCGCAGTCCGGCGTGACGCTCACGATCCCGCCGGGCCGCTCGATCATCGCGGTCGCCGAGGAGGCCGGGATTCCGGTCGTCTACAACTGCGAAGAAGGCACCTGCGGGGTCTGCGAGACACCGGTCCTCGACGGCGCCCCCGACCACCGCGACTCGGTGTTGACCGACCACGAACGCCAGGCGGGCTCATGCATGATGATCTGCGTGTCCCGCGCCCGCTCGCCCCGCCTGATCCTCGATCTGTAGGGAGTTTCGTGTGCGTGCTGGTCATTTCGGGTGAGCTGGGAGAGGTCTGCCCGCTGGGCCGAGGAGGTGACGTCAGCGCGACGGACAACGCTGCTGGTGCGGCGACCTGCCGGACGCCGGGATCACCTGCTCGACAGTGGACACTTCGCACTGGAGAGCCACCTCGACCTGATCACCGGCCACATGCGCGACTCTCTCGCCCGCGTTCACCCGGGCTGGTACCGGAAACTCCGGCTGGCCGCCGGAGGAGGCAACCCGGAGGCGGCATCGGCTATCGCCGGTGCGACCACGCCCATATCGTAGGTGTGCCAGCTTCAGCGGAAGGGGGTCGACATGGGCGTCGACGGGTTCGAGGCGACCGCCGTGGCCGGCGAGCTGCCGAGCGCGGCGGAAGCCGAGATCCGGGATTCGTGGCGCCGCTCCTGGCGGTCCGGGGTACGGCCCGACCTGCCACTCGAGCGGCTCGACGCGGTGGACGTCGACCAGCGAAGCCGCCTGTTGCGGGCCGCGTTGCCCGTGCTCGACCAGGTTGCCGCCGAACTCGGCGAGACGGCCTACTTCACCGTCCTGGCCGACAGCGCCGCCCGGATCGTCCACCGGGGACGCATCAGTTCGCGCACGGCCGACATCCTCGACGACACCGGGGTCGTCCTGGGCAGGCGGTTCACCGAGGACACGACCGGCACCAACGCCATCGCCACACCGTTTGAGCTTCGCCGGGGCGTGGCGGTGCGTGGCGGCGAGCACTTCGCCCGGTCGCTGCGTGGCTACAGCTGCTACGGCTACCCGATAGTGCACCCCGCGACGCGGCGGCTCGAAGGCGTCCTCGACCTCGCCGGGCCGGCAGGTGGGGAGAACCCGCTGTTCGGCCCGTTCTTGCGGCAGGCCGTCCGGCAGATCGAAAGCGCCTTGCTGGCCGACTCCCGTGATTCCGAACGACGTCTCCTCGACGCGTTCAACCGGGCCGTGGCCAGGCGTGGCGAACGGGCGGTTCTGGCGCTCGGCGACGACGGCGTGGTGCTCGCCAACCAGCAGGCGCTGGACCACTTCGACGCCCTCGACCACGAGCGACTCCGGGAGCTGGCACATGGGCCGCGGTGGGACGGGAAGTCCCGCGAGGTGGTCTTCGAGACGGCGCACGGGATGCGGTTGCGACTGACGCTCGAACCCGTGGGCGGGCACGGAAACGTGCTGATCCGGTTCACCCCCGCCTACCGGTCGCATCCCGTGGTTCCCCGGAGGCAGGCCACCGCCCGCGACGTCCTCGACCGGGAACTGGCGAGATACCGCGCGGCGCGCCTGGCGACCTTCATCGCGGGAGAAGCCGGAACCGGGCGCACCCGGACGGCGCACAGCCTGGCATCCGGTACCGGCGCCGAGGTGGTGACCGTCGGCGGCCATGAACCGGTCGAGGGGTCCACCTGGCTCCACCGGGTCCGCAGCGCCGCCGCCTCCGGCGCGCTGGTCGTCGTCGAGGGTGTCGAACTGCTCGACGACACGGTGGTGCGGGCGCTCGGGGAGTGCGTCGCGCAGGGGATCTGGACGGCGATCACGGGGCCGCCGGTGGATCGGCTCGGTCCACGGCACCGGCACCTCGCCTTCCGGTGCCCCGGACGTCTGGAACTGCCGCCCCTGCGCGAGCGGCGCGCGGACATCCCGGCGCTGGCCCGGGCGATGCTCGCCGAGGCGACGAGCGGGTCCGCCCGGTTCACGCCCGCCGCCCTGGCGTGCCTCGCGGAGCTGGACTGGCCCGGCAACCTGCGGGAGCTCGATCACGTCGTACGCCGGGTCGCCGCCAAACGCAGCACGGGCGACATCGTCGCCGGTGACCTGCCGCGGGAATACCGCGGCGCCCCCGCCAAGGCTCGCCTTACTCCCTGGGAACGGTCCGAGCACGACGCGATCCTGGCCGCTCTCGAACGCAACCAGGGGAACAAGACCCGCGCGGCCGAGGACCTCGGCATCAGCCGCGGAACGCTGTACAACCGGATCAGGGTGCTGCGGATCCGCGTGTGAGCGTCCCGCCGGTGTGCAAAGTTTGAACGGTTCCACCGGCGCCGCCTCGGACAGCATCGTGCCTGTCCGGATGAGCACGGAACACCGTGCTCTGGCTCCAACGGCGGAGGTGGAACGATGACTGTTGTCTCCCAGCCGGTTCTCCATCCACGGGTGGACAGCTTTCTACGGGAACCGAAGAGGCTGCTGATCGGCGGTGAGTGGGTCGCGGCGGTGTCGGGCAGGACGTTCACGACGCACGATCCGGCGACCGGGCGGGTGCTCGCGGAGGTGGCCCACGGGGAGGACGCCGACGTCACGCGCGCGGTGACCGCGGCCCGGCGCGCGTTCGACGACGGGCCCTGGCGGCGCTTCACGCCCCTGGAACGGCAGCGGCTCCTGTGGCGCGTTGCTCAGGCACTGGCCGCGCGGGCCGACGAGTTCGCCCAGATCGAGGCGCTGGACAACGGAAAGTCGGTGTCGGTCGCCGAGCACGTCGACATCGCCTGGGCGGTCGAGATCCTCGAGTACTACGCGGGGTGGGCGACCAAGATCGAGGGCAGCACGCCCCAGGTGTCGATGCCGTTCGCGCCGGGCGGGGTTTTCCACGCCTACACGCTGCGTGAGCCGGTCGGCGTGGTCGGGCAGATCGTGCCCTGGAACTTTCCCCTCCTGATGGCAGTCTTCAAGATCGCGCCGGCGCTGGCCACGGGTAACACTGTCGTGCTCAAGCCCGCCGAGCAGACCCCGCTGTCGGCGCTGCTGCTCGGTGAGCTGCTTGCCGACGCGGGGCTTCCGGACGGCGTGGTGAACATCGTGACCGGGTTCGGCGACGCCGGCGCCGCGCTGGTGCGCGAGGAGCGGGTCGACAAGATCGCGTTCACCGGCTCCACCGAGGTGGGCAAGGAGATCGTCCGGGCGGCGGCGGGCAACCTCAAGCGTGTCTCGCTCGAACTCGGTGGCAAGAGCCCCAACGTGGTCTTCGCCGACGCCGACCTCGACCTGGCGGTGCCCGGCGCCGCGAACGCGATCTTCTTCAACCACGGCCAAGCCTGCACCGCGGGCTCACGCCTCTACGTCGAGGACACGATCTTCGAGGAGTTCACCGCGAAGGTCGCCGACATCGCTGCGGGTCTGCGCGTGGGGTCCGGGCTCGATCCGGCCACCGAGATCGGCCCCCTGATCTCCGCCGACCAGCGCGACAAGGTGATGGGCTACGTCGACGAGGGGCTCGCCGAGGGGGCTCGTGCCCTCTCCGGCGGCACCCGGCTCGACCGGGACGGGTTCTTCGTGGCGCCCACCGTCCTGGTCGGCGTCGGGCCGGAGTCCCGCGTGGTGCGGGAGGAGATCTTCGGTCCGGTCGTCGCGGCTCAGCCCTTCACCGCGGCCGACGGCGTCACGGCGGCCGCCAACGACACCGTCTACGGACTCGCGGCCGGGATCTGGACGCGCGATTTGTCCAAGGCGCACCGCACCGCGCGCGAGATCCGCGCGGGGTCGGTGTGGGTCAACCATTACAACGGCTTCGACACCACACTGCCGTTCGGCGGTTACAAGCAGTCCGGCTGGGGCCGCGAGCTCGGAGCCGGCGTCCTCGACCTCTACCTCGAGACCAAGGCCATCAACATCGCCCTTTGACCGGGCACACACTACTTCCGCAACGTCGCGAAAGGACATTTGAGATGAAGACGAAAGCAGCGGTGAGCCTGGGGGTGCACCGTCCGTTCGAGATCATGGAACTCGATCTGGACGGCCCCGGCTAGGGCGAGGTCCTGATCAAGAACGTGGCTGCCGGGTTGTGCCACTCGGATCTGCACCTCACCGACGGCGACATGCCGCCGCGGTACCCGATCGTCGGTGGCCACGAGGGCTCCGGCATCGTCGAGGAGGTCGGCCCCGGCGTCACCAAGGTCAAGCCCGGCGATCACGTGGTGTGCAGCTACATCCCCAACTGCGGGATCTGCCGGTACTGCGCCTCGGGCCGGTCCAACCTCTGCGACCTCGGCGCCACGATCCTCGAAGGCCGGTTCCCCGACGGATCGTTCAAGTTCCACAAGGACGGGGTGGATTACGGCAGCCTGTGCCTGCTCGGCAGCTTCGCGGAACGGTCGACCGTCTCTCAGCACTCGGTGGTGAAGATCGACGACTGGCTCCCGCTCGAGACGGCCGTGCTGGTCGGCTGTGGCGTGCCCGCCGGATGGGGGAGCGCGGTGTACAACAACGGCCTTCGTGCCGGTGACACGGTGGTGATCTTCGGCATCGGCGGGCTGGGCATCAACGCCGTGCAGGGCGCGGTCATGGCCGGGGCTCGGCACATCGTCGCCATCGACCCGGTGTCGTTCAAACGCGACACCGCACTGAAGTTCGGCGCCACGCACGCGTTCGCCACCGCGGCGGAGGCGCACGACGCGGTCCGGGAGATGACGTGGGGCCAGATGGCCGACGGCGCGCTGATCTTCGTCGGCACCCCGGACGAGAAGATCATCGCCGACGCGTTTGCCATCATCGGCAAGGGCGGCACGGTCAGCCTGGCCAGCCTCGCCGATCCGGCGAAGCTCACGGTCCACGTCTCGGGCATGGAGCTGACCCTGATGGAGAAGACCATCAAGGGGTCGCTGTTCGGCTCGTCCAACCCGCAGTACGACATCGTCCGCCTGCTGCGCCTCTACGACGAGGGCAAGCTCAAGCTGGACGAGCTCGTCACGCAGCGGTACCGCCTGGAGGAGGTCAACCAGGGGTATGAGGACCTGCGTGCGGGCAAGAACATCCGCGGCGTGATCATCCACGATTCCTGATTCGCCTGGGCAGGGGTAGGCCGGACGCCAGGGCCTACCCCTGCCCTAGTTGATACCTATATACGTAACTATCTATGCCATTGCGTATTCGCTCGGAATTTGCCAGAGTGGTGGAGCAGTGCGGCGAAAGGGACTCGATGAAGGTCTACGAGCAGGTGTCCTCGTTGCTCCGCGCGTCTGGAGTGGACACCGTCTTCGGTCTCATGGGCGACGCGAACATGTACGTCAGCAGCGCCTTCGAAAACCAGGGCGGCCAGTTCGTCCGGGTGGCGCACGAAGCAGGTGCGGTCGCGATGGCCGACGTGCACGCACGCATGAGTGGCCGTCCCGCGGTCGCCACCGTCACCCACGGGCCCGGGTTCACCAACACGCTGACCGCTCTCGTCGAAGCGGCCCGGTTCCCGTCGCCGGTACTGCTGGTCACCGGTGATCCTCCCGCGGAGGCCACGCACCTGCAGCGGCTCGACATCGGCGCTGTCTGCTCGGCGCTGGGGGTCGTCCACGAGCGGATCCACCGCCCGGACACGGTCGTCCGTGATTTCGGGCGCGTGATGCGCCGGCTGAGCACCTCGGCGGCTCCGGTGGTGCTCAACATCCCGCTGCCGGTGTCTGTGTCGGAGGCGGTGTCAGCGGGGCAGCCGCTGAAGCCGGTGTGGCTGCCCGCCGGCACGACGGTGCCGGAGAGCGCGCTCGACGGTGCGCTCGGTCTCGTGGCGTCCGCCACCCGGCCGATCGTCGTGGCCGGCCGGGGCGTCGTGGCCGCTTCGGCCGAATCCGCGGTCGCGGAACTGGCCGACCTGCTGGGGGCGCCGCTGTTCACCACGGCGCTCGGACGTGGGCTGTTCCGGGGGCATCCGCGGCACTTGGGCATCCTGGGCACGTTGGCCCATGAATGCGCCAGCGAGGTGTTGATGGACAGCGACTGCGTGCTCGCGGTCGGCGCGAGCATGAACAAGTACACGACCATGGGCGGGGAACTGGTCCAGGGCAAGCGCCTGGTTCAGATCGATCTCGATCCGGCCAAACTGGGCTGGCTCGTGCAGCCCGACGAAGGTGTCGCCGGTGACGCCGCCGCGGTCGCGGCCGCGATGACCGCCGAACTCCGCGCCGCGGGAGTATCCGGAAGCGGCTCGTGGCGAGACCGCGGCGCCGCCGCCGCGAGCGCTATGGCCGAGTGGACCCCGCAGGACCGGCGACCGGCGGACGGAACGATCGACATCCGCACGGCGAGCCTGCTCCTCAATCGCGCACTGCCCGCGGACTGCGCGATCGTCAGCGATGTCGGACGTTTTGTCGCCGGTGCCTGGCCCTACCTGGATCGCTGCGCTCCTGGCCGGTTCACCGCCATGACCGGGTTCGGCTCGATCGGTCTGGGGCTCGCCGGAGCGATCGGTGCGGCGGTGTCCGGGGTATCCGGGCTGACGGTGGCTCTCGTGGGTGACGGCGGCTTCATGATGCACGCCTCCGAACTTGCGACGGCGGTGCGGCATCGTCTGCCCCTGCTCGTGCTGGTCTTCGACGACGGCGCCTACGGGGCGGAGTACCACAAGCTCGAGACCCAGGGGTTCGATCCCCGCCACTCCTACAACGACTGGCCCGACGTGGCAGCGATCGCCGCGGGAGCAGGCGCGGACACCCACGTGGTGGAAACGCCGGAGGACATCGATGTCCTGGCCAAGCGCGTGCCCGGGCTGGAGCGCCCGCTCGTCGTGGACATCCGCCTCGACCCCACCCACCACATTCCCTTCTGAGAGGCGGTAACCGTGACCGAAGCGTTGGCGATCGGCCGCGACGGGCCGGTGCAGATCTGGACCATCAACGTTCCCGGCGCCGGCAACGCAGTCTCCGGGCAGGACTTCATCGCCGCGCTGGAGCGCGCGGTCGACGACGTCAACCAGAACACCGAAGCGTGCGCGGTGATCCTCACCGGCGCTGGGCACATCTTCTCCGCAGGCGGGAACGTGCGCGAGATGGCCGACGGCACCGGCGTGTTCGGCCTCGACCCCCTCGCGCAGCGCCACGGGTACGTCTCGGGGATCCAGCGGATCCCGCGTGCCATGGTGCGCTGCGAAGTGCCAGTGATCGCCGCAGTGAACGGCGCGGCCGTCGGGGCCGGCTGCGATCTGGCGATGATGTGCGACGTCCGGATCGCCGCCAGGTCGGCCTCGTTCGCGGAGAGCTTCGTCCAACTGGGACTGATTCCCGGGGACGGGGGAGCCTGGTTCCTTCCCCGGGTGGCCGGCGCCGGGCGAGCGGCCGAGATGACCTTCACCGGTGACCGGGTCGACGCCGCCACCGCGTTGGACTGGGGTTTGGTGAGCCGCGTCGTGGACGACGCCGAGCTGCTCCCCGCGGCCCGGGAGCTGGCGCGCCGGATCGCCCGCAACCCACCCCACGCGCTGCGGATGGCCAAGCGGCTGCTGACCGAGTCCCGCTCCGGAACCCTCGAATCGGTTCTCAACCTGGCAGCCGCGATGCAGCCGCTCGCGCACCAGGACCCGGAGCACCGTGCGCGCGTGGCGCGGTGGGGGCATCGGCGCGGCCCGGTTACGGCGTGACGACAGAACACACGAAGGGAACGGAACGCGTGACGACAGCGGAGCCGGCCGGAGCGCTGGCCGGAGTGACCATCCTGGACCTGACCACCGTCGTGATGGGGCCCTACGCGACCGCCATCCTCGGTGACCTGGGTGCCGACGTCATCAAGGTGGAGTCGCTCGACGGGGACATGACGCGGCGGATCGGTGCCCGGCGCAACCCGGGCATGAGCGCCATGACGCTGACGCTGCAACGCAACAAACGGAGCATCGCCCTGGACCTCAAGAAGCCGGAGGGCCGGGCGATCCTGGAGCAGCTCGTGCCGCTGGCCGACGTGGTGGTGACCAACCTGCGGCCCCGGTCCCGGAAACCGCTCGGGCTGACCTACGAGGCGCTGCGGGCCTTGCGGCAGGACGTGATCCTGTGTACGGCACAGGCCTACGCGGAGGACAGTCCGTGGCGGGACCACCCGGCCTACGACGACATGGTGCAGGCCGCGTCCGGTGCGGCGTCGCTGGCCGAACGAGTCGACGGAGAGCCGCGGTACGCACCGTACGTGATCGCCGACAAGGTCAGCGGACTCCACATGGTGATCGGCATCCTCGCCGCCCTGGCCCACCGCGCGGCCACCGGGAGCGGGCAGCACGTGCAAGTCCCCATGGTGGACACGATGATCCACTTCAATCTGGTGGAACACCTCGGCGGGCACGCGTTCGACCCCGCCGAGGGCGACTTCGGGTGGGGCCGGGTCCTCGTCCCGGAGCGGACTCCCTACCGCACCGCCGACGGGTACGTCTGCCTGATGCCCTATTCGGACGCCAACTGGGCCGACTTCTTCGAGGTGGCCGAACTCGGCCACCTGCGTGACGACCCGCGCTTCGCCGACGTGAACTCGCGCCACGGCAACATGAGCGAACTCCACGCCGAGATCCACGAAGTGACACCGAAGCGCACCACGCAGGAATGGCTCGACCTCTGCCGGGAACGCAACATCCCGGCCGCGGCGCTGCTCGACCTGAGCCGGGTGAACGACGATCCCTATGTCCGGGAGCAGGCGCTGCTCACGCCCGAGCAGCACCCGACCGAAGGCGCCTACTTCAGCCCCGCCCACCCGGTGCGCATGAGCGGATCGCCGGCCGTTCTCCGCCGGCACGCCCCGCGGCTGGGGGAGGACACCGCGGAGCTGCTGTCCGCCATCGGGTACAGCCGCGACGACATCGACGATCTGGTGCGGCAGGGCGTCACGGTGGTGGCGGCATGAGCCTGTCGATGCCCTCGGTCGTCGAGCCGGATCCGGCACTGGCCGGACTGCGTGCCGAGGTCCGGAACTTCCTCGCCGAGCGGCGCGAGTCCGGCGCCTTCACGCCGAGGGTCGACGCGTGGCTGACCGGGTGGTCCCGCGACTTCAGCCGCTCGCTCGCGGAGCGCGGCTGGGTCGGGATGACGATTCCGCGGACTTACGGTGGCCGCGGCCGCGGGTTCCTGGAGCGTTTCGTGGTCACCGAGGAGTTGCTGGTGGCAGGTGCGCCGGTCGCGGCGCACTGGGTCGCCGACCGGCAAGCGGCGCCGTCGCTGTTGCGCTTCGGCAGCGAGGATCAGAAGAAGTCGCTGTTGCCCGCGATCGCCGCGGCCGAATGCTCCTTCGCCATCGGCATGAGCGAACCCGACACCGGGTCCGACCTCGCCGGGGTGCGGAGCCGGGCGGTGCCGATCGACGGCGGGTGGCTGCTCAACGGCACCAAGGTGTGGACCTCGGGGGCCCACCAGGCGGATCTGATCGTGGTCCTCGCGCGGACCAGCGGATCCCACGGAGACCGGCACCGGGGGCTGTCCCAGCTGATCGTCGATCTGCGTGCGCCCGGGGTCGTGGTGCGGCCGATCGTCTCGATGAGCGGCGAGCACCACTTCAACGAGGTCGTGTTCACCGACGTGGAAGTCCCGGAGGAGAACCTGCTGGGGCAGGAGGGTGACGGCTGGCTCCAGGTGACCTCGGAACTGGGGTTCGAACGCAGCGGCCCGGAGCGGTTCCTGTCGACGGTGCCGCTGGCCGGTCTGCTCCGGCGCGCGGTGCGCGCCGGGGACGCCGACGCCGACCCCGGACTGGGGCGGATCATCGCCCGCCTGCACGGGCTGCACCACATGTCGCTGGCGGTGGCCGCGGCCCTGGAACGAGGAGAGGACGCGGATGTGCCGGCCGCGATGGTGAAGGTCCTGGGCACGACGCTGGAAGGAGATCTGGTGGAACTGGCGGACCTGTTGGCCGCGCGACGGGACGGCGAACTGGCCGCGGCCATCGCCGCCGCGGTGGTTCAGCGTCCCGGCTTCACCCTGCGCGGAGGCACGAACGAGATCCTGCGGGGCGTGATCGCGCGCGGTCTGGGGTTGCGATGAGCACGCTCCGGGACCAGGTCGACGCAGACCTCCGCTCGTTGATCGAAGCCGTTCTGCAGGCACACGACTGCGGCGACGACGCAGGCCTGTGGCGCAGGCTCGCCGAACTCGGTCTGGGGGAGCTGACCGGACGGGAGGAGCGGGGCGGCAGTGGCGCGACCTGGCGGGAAGGCGCGGAGCTGGTCAGGGCGCTCGCCCGCCGCGGCTGCGACCTGCCGGTCGGGGAGAGTGACCTGGTCGCCGGCCGGCTCCTCGACGAGGCCGGCGTTGCGGCCGCGACTCCGGCGTTGCGCGGGTGGGCGGTGGAAGACGGCGAGGAGGTGCCGGCTGCCTCGCACCCGCTGGTGGAACGGATGGTCGTTCTGCGGCGGACGACCAGCGGCTGGCGCCTGGCCGACGTTCCGGCCGGCGCAGCGCCACCGGGCGCGGCGAGATGGCACGAGGTGAGCGCGGAGACCGTCGACCGTGCTCACGCTTTGGCGGCGCTCGTGCGGGCCGTGCAGATCACCGGCGCGATGGAAGCCGTCCTGGACCTCGCCGTCGAGCACGCCCGCACGCGTGAGCAGTTCGGACGACCGGTCGGCAAGTTCCAGGCGGTACAGGGGCTGCTGGCCACGCTGGCCGCCGAGGTCGCGCTCGCCCGCTCGGCTGTGGACGCGGCCGTACTCGTAGCCGCCGCCCCCGCCACCCCGCTGGAGCAGCTGCTCGCCTCGGTGGCCGTGGCACGTTCCTGCGCTGGGCACGCGGCCGAACCGGTCGTCCGCAACGCCCATCAGGTCGTCGGTGCCATCGGTACCACACAAGAACACCCGTTGCCCGGCCTCACCAGGCGCATCCTCGGCTGGCGTTCCGCGGACGGGGGCACCCGCGCCTGGGACCGGGCGGTGTTGCAGCACAGCCTCGACGGCGTTTCGTCCAGTGCACTGGACCTGTTCCCCGAAGAAGTGGAGGAAAGATCATGACCGAAAACCGGACCCGGCAGATCCCGGAGGGCATGACCGCGCACGCGATCGCCCTCGAGGACGGCGCGGAGATCCCCGGCCGGCGCTCGTTCGCCCGGTACTTCGACCTCGGTGTCGCCGAGGCGAGTCAGGGGCTCGTCAGCACGCAGGTCACCAAGATGCGCAGCGGCATGGTCAAGGAGACCGGCTGGCACTACCACGACTGCGATTTCCAGTGGCTGTACGTCACCAAGGGCTGGCTCGAGCTGCAGTTCGAGGACGGCGAGACCCGGCGCATCGGCGAGAACGGCGTGTGCTTCATCCCCGGCGGTTACCGGCACAACGAGACGGCCACCTCCGATGACCTCGAGTTCATCGAGATCTTCATGCCGCCGAAGCCGCGGACGGTCGCGGTCGACTCGCCGCTGTGAGTTCGGCGGTCCCCGCCTCCCCGCCTCCCCGGGGCGGCGGGGACCGCCGTCTGGATCCATCCACGTGCAAGGAGGCTCGTCTTCATGGATCTCGGATACCAAGCCGGACAGTCGGTTCTCGTCACCGGCGGTTCGCGCGGCATCGGCGCGGCGACCGTGCGCGCCTTCGCCCGCGAGGGCGTCAAGCGCGTGCACGTCGCCGCCCGCGACGCCGGTTCGATCGACCGGCTCGCGGCGGAGGTGCCTGCCGCGGAGATCGTCGGTCACGTCCTGGACCTGTCGCGCTCGGCGGACCGCATCCGGTTGCGTGATGTCGCCGGCGAGGCGGACGTTCTCGTCAACAACGCGGGAGCGATCCCGCAGGGAGCGCTCGCCGGTGCGCGCTTGCCGGACTGGCAGCGGGCGTGGGACCTCAAGGTGTGGGGCTACGTCGAGCTCACGCAGCTCGCGCTGGCCGCCATGACCGAACGCGGATCGGGGGTGATCGTCAACGTCGTCGGTGTCTCCGGTGAGCGGCCGGACGCCGGGTACCTCGCCGGGTCGATGGCGAACTCGGCGCTGATGACGATGACCCGCACCGTCGGCGCCTACTCCCTGGACCACGGCGTCCGCGTCCTGGGCGTGAACCCGGGCCCTGTGGAGACCCAGCGCCTCGCGGACGCCCTCCGGGTCCGCGCCGCCACCGAGCTGGGTGACCCGGAACGGTGGCCGGAGTTCGTGGCGGGCTACCCGGCCAGGCGCATCGCGACGGCCGAGGAGGTCGCGGACACCGTGGTGTTCCTCGCGTCCCCACGGTCGTCCTACACCAGCGGGTGCATCGTCACGATCGACGGCGGGATGGCATGGCGCGGCCGGGCCCTGTAGCGGCGTCCCGGCTGTTTTCGCCGTTGCGGCTGCGCGAGCACGAGCTGCCGAACCGCATCGTCAACACACCGCACGGCACCCACCTCGCCCGCGACGGCGTCCCGACACCTGAGCAGATCGCCTACTACGAGGCGCGTGCGGCTGGCGGCGCCGGGATGATCGTGGCGGGGAACTGGGCCGTGTGGCGGCGGACCTGGACTTCGCCACTGGTCAACCTCGCCACTCATCCCAACGCGCACGACGGGCACGCCGCGCTCGCGGCTGCGGTGCACCGGCACGGTGCGGTCCTGGTCGGACAGCTGCACGACAGCGGCAGGCAGGGAAACTCGGCCTGGCACCGTGGCCCGCTGCTGGCGCCGAGCGCCATTGCGGACCCGGTGGTCGGGGAAGTGCCGAAGGAGCTCGAAACGCACGAGATCGCCGAGATGGTCCGCTCGTACGCCGAGTCCGCGGCGGCGCTGTGCAGCGCCGGCTGGGACGGCGTCGAAATCTTCGCGGCGCAGGGCTACGCGTTGTCGCAGTTCCTGTCGCCGCAGAACAACCTCCGTGACGACCGCTACGGCGGACCGGTTCGCGACCGCCTGCGGGTCGTGCTCGACGTCCTTGACGCCGTGCGGGACGCGATCGGGCCCGGGCCGCTCGTCGGCGTGCGGATCAACGCGACCGACCTGGTGGCGGGCGGGCTCGATCCCAGCGCGGCCGCGGAAGTGGCGACCGCTCTGGACGGGACCGGGTCGGTGGACTACCTCAGTGTGTCCGCGGGCAGCAACGAGAACTACCCGGCCTGGATCGCGGACATGGGACATCCGGTGGCCCCGTTCGCGGAGTACGCGGCCGCTCTGCGCGCACGGATCTCGATGCCCGTTCTGGTCGCCACCCGCATCAAGACCTTCGCGGCCGCCGAAGGGGTCCTGGCGTCGGGACAAGCGGATCTGGTCGGCATGACCCGTGCTCTCATCGCCGATCCCGATCTGCCCCGCAAGCTGCGGACCGGGCGGGAGGCCGAGGTGCGGCCGTGTATCGGCTGCAACCAGGGGTGTCTGGGCCGGATCGCTGCCGGGGGAGCCTTGTCGTGCACCGTCAACCCGCGCGCCGGCAAGGAGACCCTGCCGGTCCCGGCTGTCCGGCACCGGCGCGACGTTCTCGTCGTCGGCGGCGGTCCGGCGGGACTCCAGGCGGCGGTCACGCTCGCCGAGCGGGGGCACGCGGTCAGCCTGTGGGAGAGGGAGCCGCGGTTCGGGGGTCAACTCGCCTTGGCCGCATCGGTGCCGTCCCGGCGGGAACTGGGGTCGATCCTGGTCTGGCTCGAAGAGCGGGCGACGGCGCTCGGGGTCCGGCTGCACCGCGGACGCGAGGCCACCGCGCGGGAGATCCGCGAGCACGAGGCGGAGGTGATCGTGCTGGCGGTCGGGTCGGAGCCGGTGCGCACCGGCTACACGAGCGCGTTTCCGGCTCGGCGTGCGCTGCCCGGTCACGACCTGCCGCAGGTCTGGACCGTGCCCGAGGTCTTGTCGGGTGCGGCCGGGGTGGAGTCTCGCGTCCTCGTGCTCGACGACGATCCGCACGGCCAGGCGACGACCGCCGCCGAGTACCTGGGTGCCCGAGGTCACCAGGTCGATCTCGTGACGCGCCGCTTCGCGGCGGGAACCTGGGCGGGTCCGGTCAACGCGCACCCGTTGCACACCCGGCTGGCCGACGCCGGAGTGGAGATCACGACGCTGGCCTGGGCCGAGAGAATCGGGGACGGCTTCGTCGACCTCGCCGCCGTGTACGGTGACAGGCGATGGCGGCTCGAGGGTGTCGGCTCGGTGGTCCTCGCGACCGGCAACCGCGCCCGGACGGAGGTGTACGAGGAACTGGTCGCGTCCGGCGAACCACGGCCGTTGATCCGCATCGGCGACTGCCTGGCCCCGCGCAGGCTGGACCACGCCTTCTGGGATGCCACGACGCTCGACGTGCCCGGCGCCGTCAGCCGGCCGGGCTGTCCCACCGTGCCTGATGATCAAGCAGAACCTTGACCAGGTCGTCTCGCCGGTCGCGGATCTCGTCGGGAGGGCCGACGACGCTCACCGCCGCAACCGTCCGCCCGCCTTCCCGTACCGCCACCGCCACGCCGTCAGCCACGTCGGAGATGCCGGGCGCCGCGCACACGCCGGTCTCCTGGATCTCGTCGAGCCGGGCGAGGAAACGTTCGACTTTGGGCTCGTCCTCGGACGGCAGCGCGGACAGATACGCCCACAGGTCCCGCCGGCTGAGCCCGGCGAGGAGGACCCAGCCACTGGACGTGCGGATCAGGGCCCGCCGGATGTAGTTCTTCGCGAGGTAGTCGTAGCGCGGCTCGGAGGCGCAGCTGTCGATGTAGAAGACGTCCCGTCCGACCACAACGGACAGCAGCGTGGTCAGGCCGGTCTCCGCGTGGACCGCTTCGAGCTGGTGGTGGCCGACCCGCGTGACCATGTGCCGCCCCGCGATGAGGTTCAGCAGGTACGGGGCAGTGCCGAGGTGGTAGCGGCGCTCCCGCTCGTCGAGGTACCCGGTGGCGACCAGGCCGTTGACCAGACCTTGGATGGAGCTCACGGGTGCTTCGAGATTGCGTGCCAGCTCCGTCAACGTGAGGCCGTCGGGGTTGCGTGCGGCGAGTTCGAGTATCGCGGCGACGCGGTCGACCATGCGGTGGCGCTTCCGCCCGTTGTCCGATCGGCTGCTGGTCGAGCTTTCGCTGGCCACCGTCGAAGACCTCCTCGTGTTGATGGTCGCAGTATCGCAGCGCTACCGAGTTACGTAATTAAGTATAATCATCGCCTATTGCGTAAACAACGTGTAGGCGTGCATAGTTGGCGCGAACCCGCCCGGCGACCGTTGACTGCGCCGCGGTCCTGCCGCCCCGCTCACCGATCACCTGAATCCGGAGGTCTCCAGCGATGTCAGAGTTGTCATCCGCCAAGCCCCGAACCGCGCCCGGAACGGAGAACCGGCCACGGCCGGACCGCAGGCGCGTCGCCACCGTCGCCTTCGCGTCGTGGATCGGCGCGAGCATCGAGTGGTACGACTTCTTCATCTACGGCATGGCCGCGGCGCTGGTCTTTCCCAAGCTGTTCTTTCCCGTTCAGGACCCGCTGACGAGCACCCTGCTGTCCTTCGCGACTTTCGGAGTCGCCTTCGTCGCACGCCCGTTCGGTGGTGCTCTCTTCGGCCACATCGGCGACAAGGTGGGCCGCAAGAAGGCCCTCGTCACGGCCCTGGTGACCATGGGAGTGACGACAACGGCGATCGGCGTGCTGCCGACCTACGGTTCTGTCGGGTTCATCGCTCCGGTCCTGCTGGTACTGCTGCGTTTCATCCAGGGCATCACGGTTGGCGGGCAGCAAGGCGGAGTCATCCTGCTCGCCACGGAGAACGTGCCGCAACGCCGGCGCGGCTTCTACGGCAGCTTCGCCTCGGCCGGCGCTCCGGGTGGGGTGCTGCTCGCCAACGGCGCGTTCCTCCTGGTCACCGCGCTCTTCGCCGGCGATGCCTTCCTGACCTGGGGATGGCGGCTGCCGTTCCTGGCGAGCGTCGTGCTCGTCGCCTTCGCCGTGGTGATCCAGCTCCGCGTCGGGGAGACTGCCGAGTTCTCTTCCACTGAGGACCGTCCCGCCGGGCGTTCGCCGGTGCTGGAGGCGATCCGCCGTCACCCCCGGCAGATTCTGGTGGCGGCCGGGTGCTACCTCGCCATCAACCTCACCTACTACGTGTTCATCACCTTCGTGGTCGCCTACGCCACCAACAAGGCGATCCTGGGGCTACCGTCGAGCACCGTGCTCACCGCGGTGCTGATCGCCTCGGCTGTCGAGCTCTTCGCGCTGCCGGCGGCCGGATTGCTGTCGGACCGCTTCGGCCGGCGTGCCGTCTTCGCGGCCGGGGCTCTGCTGCTCGGGCTGTGGTCGTTCGTGTTCTGGCCCCTGGTGGACACCGGGTCCTTCGTGCTCATCACGCTCGCGCTGGTCGTCGGGCTCGGCATCCTGCACAGCCTCATGTACGGCCCGCAGGGTGCCCTGTTCTCGGAGGCCTTCTCGACGAGCGTCCGCTATTCCTCGCTGTCGCTGGGAATCCAGCTCGGATCGATGGTCGGCGGCGCGTTCGCCCCCTTCATCGCCACGGCCTTGCTGTCCGGCTTCGGGACTTCCACGGCGATCGCGATCTACATGGCACTGGGTTGCGTCATCAGCGCCGCGAGCACGGCGTTGCTGCGCACCGCCGAATCCCGGCACTGACCGGTCTCAGCCAATCTCAGGTGTTCGTGCGATGCTGCCGCCTCGCCGCTTCGTGTTGCCTGTCCTCGTAACGATTCAAGCCCGCCGATGAGAAGCCCCGATGTCCGAGACAACCCCTCCCGCCGTGTACCAGGGATTCGACCGCATGTTCCTCGGCGGGGAGTGGCGTGCCGGAAGCGGCGGTCCGCTCACCGACTCGGATCCCTACACCGGCGACGTACTCACCGAGATCACGCCGACTGGCCACGGCGACGTCGACTTCGCCTACCGCGCGGCGCTGGAGGCGCAGCGCGGGTGGTCCGCGACGCCGCCGGGGGAGCGGGCGGCGGTTTTCGAGCGGGCGACGCGGATCATCGGTGAGCGGCAGGCGGAGATCGTCGACTGGCTGGTCCGGGAGGCCGGCGCGACCCTGGCCCGGGCGGCTGTCGAGGTCGGCATCGTCCAGGCGGTCACGGCCGCCGCGGTGCGGCACACCGAGGAGGTGGTCGTCACCACCGATTCCGACGTGCCGGACAAGGAGAACCGCGTCTACCGCCGGCCCGCCGGGGTAGTCACCGTGATCAGCCCGTGGTGGCGCCCGCGCTGGCACTGGGCAACGCCGTCGTGATCAAGCCGGCCGAAGACACCCCGGTGACGGGAGGGCTGTTCCTGGCCAAGATCTTCGAAGAGGCCGGGTAGCCGGCCGGGGCGGGGGATCATCGCGAAGGCCGGGATCAAGCGGCTGTCTCTGGAGCTGGGCGGCAACGGCCCGCTGGTGATCCTCGACGACGCCGACCTCGAGCGCGCCGTGGAATGCGCGGTGTTCGGCAGCTACTACCACCAGGGTCAGATCTGCATGGCCACCAACCGGGTCATCGTCGACGCATCGGTGCACGACGAGTTCGTCGACCGCTTCGTGGAGCAGGCCCGTGCACTGCGGGTGGGCGATCCCCGGGACCCGGCCACGCAGATCGGCCCGGTGATCAGTGACAGGCAGCTCGGCACCGTGCGGGACAAGATCGAGCGTGCGGTGGCCGGCGGCGCGCGGCTGCTGCTGTCCGGCGAGCCGACCGGACCGACCGGCCGCGTGCTTCCGCCCCACGTCCTGCTGGGCGACAACCACGTCGCCACGGCGGCCGAAGAGGTGTTCGGCCCGGTGGCGACGATCATCCGGGCGCAGGACGAGGAGGACGCCCTCCGCATCGCCAACGACACCGACGCAGGCTTGTCCAGCGGCGTGTTCACCGAAGACGTGGAGCGCGGCCTGCGCTTCGCCCTTCGCGTCGAAGCGGGCATGACGCACATCAACGACACCACCGTGCACGACGACGTACACATCGCCTTCGGCGGCGAGAAGGCATCCGGCCTCGGCCGTTTCGGCGGGCACTGGGTGGCGGAGGAGTTCACGACCCAGCACTGGATCAGCATCCAGCACAAGCCGCGCGACCTGATCTACTGATCGTCCGAGGACGCCCTCCGCGGCGGCTGCCCATGATGATCAGCTGTCCGCGGCGGGGAGTCCTGGTCGTGAGGGAACCGCGGATCGCGGAGAGGCCGTGCGTCAGTGGGTGCGGAGGCGAGTGCCTGGGTAGCCAGTCAGAGGCCCATTGGCGTCGTCGACGGGAGGCCTGTCGACTGCTCACCAATTGCCGGCTTAACAGTTGACCTGTGTCCCGACCGTCTCGATGGGGCAGGCGCCCTCGGTAACCAGCCTCACCAGCCGATGAGCACGAGGTGCCTGCCCTTGGCTGGGTCACGCTCACGCGAGAGCGTCCTTCGAGCAGGGTCCGCACGCGGCGGCCGATTTCGTCGCGGATGGGACGTACCGCCGGTTTGGGTCGGATTCACAGGTTACGAGGTCGGGTCAGCCTGTTCGATCTCGTGTTCGGCCGAAAGGTGGTCGAGGTTGACGCGGTGGGTTGTGCCGTCCAGCTCGCGGATGACGGCGATGGCGCCGCCGAACTCCGGCGCGAACTGGTCATGGTTCTCGCCGAGCTCGAGCGCCCCCGGCTTAGGATAGGGTTCACCTAACAGATCGGTGAAGCTGGCGAGAACGCCCAGGACATGCTCCCGCATGACGTCCATGACCGAGTGCAGGCTGCGCACTTCTCCGGGGTCGTCGCTGATCTGGAGACACGCCGTATGAGCGAAGGTAGGCACCAGGTCCACAGTCGTCCCGCCGGGCGGACGGCGCAGCTTCACGCGAGCGATAACGTCGCCGTCGCCTGTTGGGCCTTCGCGCCGCCACTCCTGCACCACCTCCATTGGAGGTGCCGAGCGCACGAGCAGCGGCCCGAAGTCGAACGCGGTACGGCCGAGGACATGAACCGCGCGGTGCTTATCTACATTGGACATCCAGCGCAGGATCTCTAGTGGCTGGGTGTGGGCTTCGCTGCCACCATGAAACGGTTGCACCGACTCGACGAAATCCCACAATGGTGGCGCCACCAGCGGTTGCAGGTCCTTCGCGGCTCTCGTGAATTTCTTGCGCTCGGTGTGGATCGGGAAAGTCACGCGGTGCGGTTCGGCAGGTGTTCCGCTGTGTGCTTCCACGGCCGCCCAGAAGCTGTGGTCAAGTGCGGCACGCAGGTTGGTGAGTACGTCGCCGATCAGCACGCTCCACCGCTCCGGGTACGGATGGATGATTCGCAGGCGCCAGTGCACGGCCAACACTGGGTTGGTGGCGTCGCTGGCGTTGTCGGTCCGGTCGTAGACGTAGGAGTCGTTCGCTATCCACTCCCGTCCCTCGCGTGCGAGTAGGCGTTGGTGTTCGGCCGCCCGAGCCCATTTGATCCACGAAGAACGCAACATCCACTCAACCTAACCAGTGCTGTGGAGAGGTGTCGCGCCAGGTTGATGAGGACGCCGACTTTTTCGTGGGCTTCTCGTGCTTCTGCGTGGAGAACGGATTCGCCGGCGTCGAGTTTGCCGGAGTTCAGGTGCCAGGGGCGGTCGAAGGCGGGGTTGGTGTCGCGGCGGCGGGTAAGCGGGAGGTTGCCGTTGTCGACGAGGAGGATGTGTACGCCGATGCGGTGTCGGTCTGCCGCGCGGTGAGGCCACGCGGTGGCCCCGCTAGTCTTCTTCTTCGAGCGAGCGCACCGAGATCAGCTGGTACCGCGCGCGGTCCTGACCAGTTCCGGACGTTCGTACGCGAACCTCGGCAAGCACCTCAACGCGGTGGTTGTACATGGGGCCAAGATCGGCACGTACGTCGTCACTCGCTTCCAGGGTAATCCTGTCGCCGTTGTCCAGTAGTAGGTCGAGCGCTCGCACCTGACTTACGGTCTGTAACACACCAACGAGGGTCGTACGGTCGACGTCCACCCTTGCTTCGGTGATTGCATCTCGCAACGCGACTGCGGTTGAGCGGCGTACGGCGGCGCGATCGGTTGCCCGGCCGGCCTCTTGCCACGAGAGATCGAGTAGGACCTCGTCGTCAATCACGGCCTCCGCAAGTTTCACCAGTTGGCGTGCGACCCGCGGGCCTAGCGGGCGCAGTTCACTCAACAATTGCTCGCGATCGAGCGGGTCGGCTTCGCGGATCAGGTCGATGAGCCGATGCATACTGCGGTCGGCCAGCGTCACCTCGTGCCACAACGCCGGACGGGGGTCGCTCGCCGTGTCGGTTGGCCCGGCCGCGAACTTCAACACGAGTGAACCGGGGAGTGGTTCCGCAACCAACCTCAGTTCGGTGGCTGCACGGGCGACTTCCGGTATCCGGCCGCGCAACCCGGCTGGCTCACCGCGAAGCGCGGTCGCCACCGCAGCAACAAGGTCTTGCAGCGCGCCGAGCACTCGAATGGTGGTCCGCACCGGTATGGAGTGGTTCTCGACCGCGTCGCCGTGAAGCCGGATGACCCCTCGGGACTGTTGGTCGCCATCTTGATCAGCCGCAAACGCGGCAATGCTCAAGGCGGCCAGCTCGTTCGCGGTTTCCCAGGCGGGAACTGAGCTGAGGTCGACGCCCGAGAAGAAGTCTGCGGGGGAGCTGAAGCTCTCGAACGAGCTATCGGGGGTAGTCATCGAGCTTCACCTCCAGGTAACCACGCTGCGGGATGGTATCCGCAACGACGATGGGGCTGTCCTTCGCTCCAGCTCGGCAACGCTGCCAGAAGTCGTCCCAGTGGCCGCGAGACTGGTAGTAGCTGACTTCATCATCGGTCATGGTCGGCCCCGGCTTTAGGATCGGCCGCCACTGCACGAGGTAGGTGTCCAGGCGCCGTCCGGCGGGTTGGTGGAACCTCTTCCCTTGAGCAAACGCGGTGAGGTATCGCGCCCTGGTGGGTTCATCGGCGACGAGGCGTTCTGCGGCGAGTCCATCGATGACGAAGACGATGTCCATATCGTCGGGTTCGGGCTTCGAGCTGACGTAGCTGCCGCTGATCCAAGCAGCATAGACCGGCACCAGACGACCTAGCACGACCTTGGCCCGTTCCCAGTGTGTCCAAATCTCTTTCCTGCGCTGAGTTCCAGTGAACTGCTCGGCGTCCACGAACGCGCTCCGGAATTCTTCGATGGTGCAGTGATGACGACCGACAGGTAAGTAGCCTGTCGCATCATCCAGCGCAGGGACGGGCAAAGCCATTTCCGATCGTTCGTTCCGTGCCCCACGTAACGAACACCACGGCGGTGTCAGCTGCACGGAGCGTGGTCAACTAGGACTATCCGAGAGTCGCACCTCAGGCACAGTCTGTTACAGAGCGGCTCAAGCCTGTACGCGATTGTGGCGCGGCGACACTGGGGAGCCATATCTCCCCAGGTCAGCGCGACAGCGCGACATAGTTCATATCTGAAGGTCACTGCACTCGTAGCTCTAGGCGAGCGGATGTGGCTCTCCGGTGAGGGCGGCGAGTGCGGCGGCTACCTCGTGGATGCTGGCTCGGACGTAGGTGGTTGTGGTGCCCTGGTCGCTGTGTTGGTTGGTGTGTCCGGCGTAGGCGCGGGCGATGGCGTAGCCGAAGTTGCGTTCGACCCAGGTGAGGGTGGTGTGGCGGAGCCAGTGGGTGGAGATCTGCTGGGTGGCGACCCAGGGGAGATGTTTGCCGAGTCGTGTCCAGAGGTGGTCGTAGCGACGGGTGGTGATCGGACGGCCGTCGGTGTAGCGGAGGAGTTGTCCGTGGCGTGGGGCGTGGCGGTGGGTGGCGTGGTGTTGGAGGTGGGTCATGAGGGTTGGTGAGACCGGTTGCCAGCGGACGGTTTCGCCTTTCTCGCGGAGGAAGATGAGGCATTGGTCGGGGTCGAGGTCTTGGGGGCGGAGGGCGAGTGCGCCCCCGCGGCGGCAGGCGGTTTCGGTGTGCAGGCGCAGGATCAGGGTGTCGAGGGCGGGGTCGTTGCCGGTGGTGGCGGCGACGTGGTTGATCTCGGCGAGGCGGGTGTCGGCGACGGCGCGGCGGGTGGAGGGCAGGCGGCGGGGTTTGGCGACCTTGCTGGCGGGGTTGTCGGCCGGATCGATCAGTCGGTCGTCTTCGGCGTGCCGGTAGAGGCAGCGCAGGGCGGCGATGAGGTGTTCGCCGGCGCTGCGTCCGCCGCGGGCGTTGCGCCGCGGGACGACGTTGATCTTCACGTGTTCGACCAGCTGCTTGATTTCCGATGGGGTGGGTTCGTCGAGACGGCGGTGTCCCCAGTGGGCGTCGATGCGGTTCCAGTAGGAGCTGTAGACGCGGCGGGTGCCGTCGGTGACCGCGGCTGAGACGATCGGGATGTACTCGGCGAAGGTGGGCACGGGTGGCCGTGCGGCGGGCGCTGCGAGGAGGTCCTCGGGGGACAGGCCCAGGCGGGTTAGCAGCAGGCGCGCGGCGTCCAGGTCGGCTGACGACGGCGTCGTCATGCGGGATCACCGCCCAGAGCTTCGGTGTGGCGCTGGGCGAGGAGGTCGTCGAGTGTTGCGGGCGGGTGGACGATGACCAGGTCCAACTGCGGGTGAGTGACCAGGAGGACGCGGTCGCCGGGGACCAGGCCGCAGCGGTGCCGGACGGCGGCGGGCAGGCGGAGGTGCCCCTGCCTGGTCACGCTGAGCACACCATGGTCGTCACGGCGGATGAGGAGGAGGCCATGCGCTTCGCGGATGTCCACGCGGGTGCCTGGCGTCCAGGAGAGTGCGGTCAGCGCGGCCCGGTCGGCGACGCGGCCCCGACAGTCCACGGCCGCCATCCCGTAGACGACGCTGTTCGTTCGGGGCGCCGGCATGGCGGGGAGTGGCAGCGTTCGACGGGTCGTCCCGATGCCGACAGCGGTACAGCCATCGTGGGGGGAAGGAGTAGCCGGGATGACCGGCTTGATCACGGTGCCGGTCACGAGGACCACCGCCAGAAGACACACCGACGCGGCCTACATGCCGCAGTCAGGTGGTGGAGTGCACTCAGGCACTGGTACGTCAGAGGTGGCAGATCTGCCACGAAAGTGTGTCCGAGGGGGGTATCGACCATTACGCCCACGCGCTCTACCGGCGGAATCATTTTGAGCTGCCGTAGGGGAAGGGGCTTCATCGCCGGGCGGATGTGCATCCTGTGTGAACCCCGGGGCGCAGGTGCCGGACATCTTAGCCGGGACGGGCGGGTGCCAGGCCGAGGAATGCACTGACCAGGCAGCCGCTGTCTTTCGTCCGCGGATCGACACCGAGCGGTCGGTCGAGCAGGTTCTCGGAGGTGCCGCGCGCGGCGGCCGCGAGGCCGCTCCCGAGCTAAGCGTCGAGTTTGGCGCCGTTCGTGTCGGCGCGCTCGAACAGCTGGTGTCCAACTCGACGTGGATGACACCGTGAGCCTGCTTGCTGTTGCGCCTTGAGCGTCGCTCACGCGCGGAGCTTCATCGGGCGACGCGGCGGAGCTGCTGTTCGATTTCCGCGCGGACGGCCAACGAACGGAAGGTATCGCTCAGGTACCGAGCTGTGATGCGCTCCTGGTCGACCGTCTCGCGGAGTACGCGGCCGACCTACCGGTACCACGGCGGTCCCCGCAGAGGCCCTTGGCTCACCGGCGAAAGTCGGCCACGGATGGTTTTACGCCCCGAGCCGGATCGGGATGTCGCGGGCCGGCTCGGGTGGGCCAGCCGGAGATGGCCCGGACAGGCCGGCTCCGGCGGCAACGACATCTGTCATTGGTCCTCTTCGATCGCCAGGTGATGCCGGAACCGCCCGGCACGCTGGACACCGTCGTCCTGGTCGACGCCTCCGCGCCACGCGTTGATCGAGGATTTGCCACCGGTGCGGACCGGGAGGCCGGGCCAGCCGTTCTCCGACGCCCGGGCGATGGTGGAGGGGCCGTCTACCGCGACCGGTGCGGGATCGCATGCGGGGATGTGCCGGCGGTGTCGGTCCCTGGCGGACAATCTGGACCTGGCACCGCCGGTCTACCGAGGCGGGCCCTGGGATGTGGTGTCCCAGCGGCTGCCGGCCACCGCGGACGCAGCCGGTGAGATCGACTGGGCGATCTCGGTGGATTCCACACGAAACCCAACGGCCGCCCCCAGGGGCACCGCGGTCCGGACGGACTGCACCGCGGGCGGCCGTGCCGTTGAGGGGAACGAGGAACGGTGGTCAGGCGCCGGCCGCACGCAGGACGAGATCGGCGACCTCGGCCGGGTGCGAGGCGAACACCGCGTGCGACGCGCCCTCGATGCTGACGACCTCGCCCTTGGCCCGCTCGGCCATGAAGTGGTGCGCGGCGGCCGGGATGTTCTTGTCCGCCTCGGCGATCAGGAAGTAGCTCGGGACGCCGGCCCAGGCCTGCGGACCTTCGGCGGCCTCGTTCAGCGCCGCGGCGGTGATCGGCCGCTGGGTAGCCGCCATCACCCGGGTCGTCTCCTCGGGCACGTCTGCCGCGAACTGCTGCCGGTACAGCTCCTGGGCCACGTACATGTCCTGATTGCCGTCGGGAAGCGGGACCGGGCGGAGGGTCTCGGCGAGCGTGCTGCCGGGGAACCGCCCGGACAGGTCCGCGGCGCTCTCGCCGGTTTCGGGGGCGAAGGCCGCGATGTAGACCAGGGCCGTGACGTTGCCGGCGCCCGCGGCGGCCTTGCTGATGACCATCCCGCCGTAGGAGTGGCCGACCACGACGACCGGGCCGTCGATGGTGTCGACCAGCGCGCGCAGCTGGGCCGCGTCGAACGCCACCGAGCGCAGCGGGTTCGCCGCCGCGACGACGCGGTGCCCCGCGGCCTGCAGGCGCTCCACGACGGGACCCCAGCCGCCGGACTCGGCGAACGCGCCGTGCGACAGGACGATGGTCGGCTTGGTGGTGGCCATGGTTTCCTCCGTGTGGATCGGGTTTTCGTTCGTGCTGACGGAAACCATGGTCGCCCGGACAGCCGCGGAACAGCGTCCGTCAGATGACCGTGGCCGTGACGGTCGCTGACCGGTCACCGGGGTCGCCGTCAGGGGAGGTCGGCGAGGAGTTCGGCGACGCGGCCGGGGACGGACAGGAACGCCGAGTGCGACGCGGGTAGCTCGACGACCCTCGTGAGGTTCGCGGGGAAGGCCGCGTCGGCCTGTCTGATGAACAGCCGCTGCAGCGGAGCCGGGATGGTGCGGTCCTCGGTGCACACCACGTAGCTGCGGGGGAGCGAACCCCAGCCGTGCGCGGTGAGTTCCGTGCTGTCGGTGACCATCGCCAGTGGTGCGTCGCAGCTCAGCAGTGCGGCCGCGGCCGCGGCGGTCGAGGGATCGACGTCGCCGTAGAAGGCTTCGCGGATGGCGTCCTGGACCGCGGGGTCGGGGCTGCGGGGGTCGATCCGCAGCGCGCCCGTGGCCGCCGGGTCCCCGACCAGCAGCGGCATGAACCGGTTGCTGCTGCCCTCGGGCAGCGACGGGTAGGCCAGGCAGGGCGTGCCGGTGGCGGGCATGTAGGCGGCGAGATACACCATGTGGGAGACGAGGGCCGGTTCCCGCTCGGCCGCCCTCGTCAGCACCGCCCCGCCCATGCTGTGGGTCACCACCGAGACGGGGTTTCCCCCGCCGGCTCGCGACAGCTGGGCGATCAGCAGGTCGGCGGCGGCGTCGAGCCCGATCCCGGCGACCGGCGACGGTTCGGTGGCGTAGGCCGCCGGGTCGAACGGGCGGCGGTGCGCCGCGAGCGGGGATTTCGCCAGCAGTCCGTGCGCCGCCATGTCGACCGCGACCCCCGCGCGGCCGCGCGCCGCGAGCTCAGCGATGACTTCCGTCCACGCCCACGAGCCGTGGTAGAAGCCGTGCAGCAGGACGATCGGCGCATCCGCCATGGGCCCACACCTCCGAAACGGTTCAGCACCCGGACGATACGGGAGCCGGAACGCCGACAGGCGGGTCGCTCACCGTGGTGAGTGACCCGCCTGTGTGGACCGTCGTGCGGAGAACCCGGTGCCCGTCACGGCTCGGGCGGCAGCGTGTCGAGCCAGCCGCGCGTCAGCTCGGCCCGCCCGGTGGGCGGCAGGGCCGCCAACCCGCGGGACGCCTCCTCGAAGATCACCAGTGTGCCACCGCCGGGGTCGTCCAGGAGCAGCCACGACTGGTAGAAGCTCAGCTGGTCGCCGACCGCGGCCCAGCCGAACCGGGTCGGCGGGACGAATTCGCCGACGATCCCGTCGAAGGTGTGCGGCGGGGACACGACCACGAACCGGCTGCCGACGGCCAGGTCCTCGACGATTTCGGTGCGGTCCACCGCGCGCTGCCACTTCGGCCACTCTTCGACGGCGGCCAGCTTCGCGAAGACCGTGTCGGCGGGCGCGGAGGTGCGGCGCCGGTGGTTGACGAAGCTGTCGCAGCGGTCCGGTCCCCAGCCGGGGGGCCAGTGGATCCCGGGGTGCGGGTCTGGGTTCATACCGTTCAGGGTCGCCGCGCCCGGTGGGGGACAGCACCCGTCACATGACTGTGGTGTCCACCTGCTCGTCCTGCTCGTAGGTGGTCAGCGCGTCCCGCAGCGCGGCGCGCGAGGTGATGCCGAGCTTGGGGAAGATCTTGTACAGGTGGTCGCCGACGGTCCGGTGCGAGATAAACAGCCTCTGCCCGATCTGCTTGTTGGTCAGGCCGGCACCCGCGAGTTCGGCGATTTCGCGCTCCTGCGGCGTCAGTGAAGCCCGGCCCTCCGGCGCCGACCGGCGAGTCAGCCCGGTCGCTCGCAGTTCATTGGCAGCGCGGTCGCGCCAAGGCGTCGCTCCGAGCGCCGAAAGGGTGTCGTGCGCGAGCGTCAGCTGTTCGCGCGCCGCGCCGGTGTCGCGCAGGCGGCGCAGCCGCACGCCGTAGGCGAGGCGCACCCTGGCCACGTCGAACGGCCACTGGTCCGGGTTCGGGACCGACAACGCGGTTTCGAACCAGTCGCGGGCGGCGTCGTCCTCGGCTGCCAACGCGCTGGCAGCGGCGCTCAGCAGGCCCAGCCGTGGCGACACCGTGTCCAGGTGAGCTTCGCGGAGGGTGGCGGCGTGCGCGGCCGCCTCGGCCCGGCGCCCCGTGTGCAAGCCGGCTTCGACGAGGTCGAAACCGGCCCACAAGGCCGTGGGCCGGTACGGCGCGAGCTGCCCGGCCGGGCTGAGCCGGGTCGCGTGGTGGTAGGCGGACTCGTAGTCACCGGCGGCGATGTCGGCGAGGGTGCGCGCCTGCAGGGCGAAGAAGGTCACGCCCGCGGCCTGGTGTGCGCCGGCCCAGCGGATCGTGTCGTCGGTCAGCTGCCGGGCGGCCTCGACGCGGCCTCGCGCGGCCGCGACGAGCGCGTGCACCCAGGCGAAGTACCAGCGGAAGAACCGAAACCCGTGTTCGGCGCAGACGACGAGTCCCTCGTCGGCCCACTCCCCGGCCTCGGTCCAGCGGCCACCGTGGAAGGCATCGAGCGCCAGGTGGATCAGCGCGCCGAGGTGGCGCCGCGCCGGGCCTTTGCCCTGTCGGCGGGTTTCGGCCAGGCGTCTTTCGGGGGCCCGCAGGCGGTGCAGCCGGTCGGCGAACAGGGCGGCGGTGCCGATCCGGACGAGCTGGGTCGGCTCGGGGTCGGTGCCCACGGAGTCGATCAGAGTGTCGAGGGTGGCGATGTCCTCGGCGGAGGCGCGGGCGGGGTCGGTGAAGATGATCGCGTTCACCCGGGTCACCGGCGTGGGTGCCGGCTTCAGCCGGTCGACCAGGGCCCGGTACGCCTCTCCGGCTTCCTCGGTGCCCACCCACCAGCTGATGAGCATCAGGCTGTGCATGGCCTCGGTCAGGACGGGGTCGTTCGCGTCGAAGCCGTGTTCGCCGGCCTCGATCGCCCCGGCCAGCAGCTGGTGCGCTGTCGTCACGTCGCTCTCGGAGTTGATCAGCAGGTGCGCGGCGGCCGCGGCGGCGTGCAGCGAGTGGGTCTCGAGGGATCCGGTGCGCCGCGCGTCGCCCAGCAGTCTGCTCGCGGTGGCCATCTCACCGCCGGCTTCCGCGCCGATGTACGCGGCTTCGGCCAGGCGGCGGCTCCGGTCGGCGGCTGCCGGGCTGAGCTCGGCCGCGCGAGTCAGCGCGGTGACGGCACCGAGGGCGTCCCCTTGCCGGAGGATGTCCTGCGCCGTGGCTTCGAGCTGACCGGCGATGTCTTCGTCCGGACCGACCGCCGATTCGGCGAGGTGCCGGACCCGCCGTTCCGGGGCGTCGACGACCGCGGCCAGCGCGCCGTGCGCCCAGCGCCGGTCCCGTTCCGATGCCGCCTCGACGACAGCCGCGCCGATCAGCGGGTGGCGGAAGCTCAGCCGCCCGCCGCTCAGGTGCACCAGCCGGCTCTCCTCGGCAGGGGCGAGATCGTCGAGGTCGCAGGTGCTGCCACCGGCCGTGCGCAGGCGGCCCGGCTCGGTGGTGCTGCCGAGCGCGCCGAGCAGCAGCATCAGCCGGCACCGCTGCGGCAGGTCGCGCACCCGGGAGGTGAACATCGCCTGGAGCCGCTCGGACAGGGGCAGCACCGCCGGCAGCGTGGTGAAGTCGGTGCGCTGGTCGCCGTCCAAGGCGGACGGCAGTTCCAGCAGGGCCAGCGGGTTGCCGGCCGCTTCGGCGAGCAGCCGTTGCCGCACCGCGGGCGCCAAATCCGGAAACCGGCGGTCGACCAGGGTCCGGGCTGCGGCGGTGGGCAGTGGCGGCAGGACGACTTCGGTCAGCCCGCTGTTGCGGAAGTGACCACGCTCCGCGGACCGGCACGCCGCCAGGAACACGATGGGGCTGCCGACCAGGCGGCGCGCCACGAAGCCGAGCACCTCGGCACTGGCGCGGTCCACCCAGTGGAGGTCGTCGACGACGATGAGGATCGGGTTCTCGGCCGCGGCGGCGCGCAGGCACAGCAAAGCGGCGTTCGAGACGACGAGCCGGTCGGGAACCTGGCCGATTTCGAAGCCGAGCGCGCACCGCAGGGCCGTCCGCTGTCCGGAGTCGAGAGACGTCATCTCGTCGCCGAGCGGGAACATCAGCTGGTTGAGTGTGGAGTAGTTGACGTCGGCTTCGAACTGCACGCCCGCGGCTCGCAGGACGCGAACGCCGCGCCGGGCTTCGCCGTCGGCGAATTCGTCGAGCACTGCTGTCTTACCGACACCGGCGTCGCCGACGACCAGCATGGCCCCGCCCCGGACGCCCGCGCCGTCGAAGAAATCCCGCAGCGAAGTGATGTCTTGCTCTCGGCCGATCAGCTCCACCGGTCGATCCTCCAGAAGTACGGCGGTCTCGGCAAGGGACTCGTTCGTGGCGTGCGGCTGCGGAGCCGGATCCGGTGGCTAAGGTGTCGACGACAGCATCGGCGGCCGAGAGGGGAGTGCGGCGGATGGCGACGCGCGCGGACCGGAACGCGACCGACCCGGATCTGGGCGTCCTGGCCGGAAGGCTCCTCTTCGCGGTCCAGCGTGAGTTGTTCTCCAGGCTCGCCGCGCTGGGGTTCGGCGACTTGAAGCACCGTCACGGCGCGGTGCTGGCGTACCTGGACGAAGAAGGGGTGCGGGCGACCGAACTGTCGCGGCGGTCCGGCCAGTACAAGCAAAACATCGGGACGCTCGTCGACGAGCTGGAGGTCCTGGGATACGTCGAAAGGCGACCGGATCCCAGTGATCGCCGAGCGAAGCTGGTCTACCCGACGGAACGAGGTCTGGTCAGGATGCGGGCCGCGGACGAGATCATGGCCGACATCCAGCGACGGCACGCGCGTCGCCTCGGCCGGGAACACTACCGGCAGTTCAAGGCCATGCTCACCGACATCACCGAACACCAACGCGCTCACCTCCGTTCCCTGGGCGAGGACGAAGGATCAGCCTGAGCCAGGGGAGCGGTACGTCGTATCGACGGTCTCGCTCCGCGCGAAGCCGGGTCCCCCCTGTTTGTCCAAGTTCATGACTATCATGACTCTGGTCCAACCGGCAACACCGCGCGGTTGAACCTCCATGAACACCCGGGGACACGGGTCGTTGGGGCACGGTAGTCAAGAAGCATGACCAAGCCACTGAGGCTCAGCGGTCGTCAAGCGGCGGCGAGGCCGGGTTCATTCACGGAGGTCGATGATGACTTTCCCGGTCACGCCGGCTTCGACGGCCTCGTGGGCCGCGGCGATTCGCGCGAGGCTGAAGGAGTGGACCGGCAGTGGGGTGAGCGCGCCTGCCGCCGCCGCGGCGGTCACCTCCCGCGCTGCTTCGATGACCGCATCGCGCGGCGCGCTGTAGACCAGCAGGAAGCGGATCGTGACGAGCGACGTCAGGCTCGGCAGTAGTGGCAGTTCGAGCGTGGGGCGGTCGACCGAGTACGCGACGATGCGCGCGCCGGTCGCGCACACGGCCGTGTCGAGTTCCCAGTTCGCCGCGGGTGCGACCTCCACGACGCGGTTGATGCCGTCGCTGAAGGCCCGGATCCGGGTGATCGCGTCCTCCGTGCGGTAGTTGACAACGAGGTCGGCGCCGGCTTGCGAAGCGAGTTCCGCTTTGGCGGGGCTGCTCACCGTGGTCGCCACGCGGGCCCCGGCCCACTTGGCGAGTTCGATCGCGAAATGGCCCACCGCGCCCGCGCCGCCGGCCACGAGGACGTCGGTGCCCTGGAGCGGTCCATCCGGGAACAGGCACAGGTGCGCTGTCAGCGCGGGAACGCCGAGGGACGCGCCGAGCTCGTCCGGCACGTGGTCCGGGAGTGGGACCGCTTGTTCGTGTGGCACGACGCACTGTTCGGCGGCGGTGCCCCACGGGGAGGACAGGGCCGCCATCCACAGCCACACCCGCTGCCCGACCCGGTCGGGTGCCACGCCGGGGCCGACGGCGTCGATCCTCCCCACGCCGTCCATGTGGGGCACCTGGAACCCGTCGATCCGGCTCGGCGTCCGGCCGTCACGCCGTTTGACGTCGCTGGGATTGATGCCGGACAGGGAAATCCGCACGCGCACCTCGCCCCGCCCGGGCTCACGCATCTCGAGATCGCGCACTCGGAGGACCTCACGGGCCTTCCCGGTCCGGGTGTAGACAGCGGCGCGCACCAGGGGCCTGCCTCTCGTGATCGGTGGGATTCTGATCAGCACATTCTCACAAGAGAGCCCCGCGTTCCCAGTGCCTTGAGTCACTCGTGAACGAGACCCAGGTTCCCGACAAGCCTCATTCGGCCGAGCACGATCGACCGCAGTGAATCGACGAGGAGGCGCTGATGAGCCACACCACAGGGGCTTCCGATGCGGTCGGCGACGCTGTCGCCGCGCTGCGGGCGGGACGGCCGATCATGCTGCTCGACGACCGGACGCGCGAGGACGAGGGCGACCTCGTCATCGCGGCGGAGCGGGCGGACCCCGAGCTGGTCAACCTGCTGATCAGCGAGGGGCGCGGTCTGCTGTGCGTCGCCGCCGCCCCGTCGGTGATCGACCGGCTCGACCTGCCCCAGATGGTGCGTGACAACTCCGACCGGCACGGCACGGCGTTCACCGTGTCGGTCGACGCGACGGGCACCGGCACCGGAATCTCCGCCGCTGACCGGGCGGCCACGATCCGGGCGCTGGCAGACCCTGAGACTCGCCCCGGCGACCTCCGTCGGCCGGGGCACGTGTTTCCGCTGCGGGCCGTCGCGGGCGGGGTTCTCGAGCGCCGGGGCCACACCGAGGCATCGGTCGAGCTGGTCGCCATGGCCGGTTTGGTACCCGCTGCCGCGATCTGCGAGGTGCTTGACGGCGAAGGGGCGGCGGCTGACCGAGCCCACCTCACGGCGTTGGCGCACCGCCTGGACATTCCGATCCTCGACGTGGGTGCCGTCGCCGCCGCGGTTGCCCGCCGTTCGGATGCGGCGGAGGCGCTGCTCCCGAACCGGTACGGGATCTGGCGTACCGTCGGTCACCGAGCGGCGGACGGGACCGAGCACCTCGCCCTGGTCCTCGGTGATCCGTCCACTGTGGAAGCCCCGCCGGTCCGGGTGCACTCCGAGTGCCTCACCGGCGATGTGCTCGGCTCGTGGCGCTGCGACTGCGGTGAACAGCTCGACCTCGCGATGGCGACGATCGCCCGCGCCGGCGCGGGCGCCGTCATCTACCTGCGCGGGCAGGAAGGTCGCGGGATCGGCCTGGTCGACAAGATCCGCGCTTACGCCTTGCAGGACGGCGGCTGCGACACCGTCGAGGCCAACGTGCGGCTGGGGCTGCCCGTCGACGCCAGGGACTTCGCGCCGGCCGCGGAACTACTGCGCCGGCTGGGGATCCCAACCGTGCGGCTGCTCACCAACAACCCCAGCAAGGCACTCGCGTTGCAGCGCAACGGCATCACGGTGCACGAGTTGGTCGCGGTGCAGGCCCGGCCGCGGCCGGAGAACCGCCGGTACCTCGAAACCAAACGACGTCGGCTGGGACACCGACTCGTCGCGGGTGACCTGACCTGACGACCCGAAAGGAAGAACGATGGGCTTCATCACCGTCGACGGAATGCGCACCCACGTGCTGGACGAGGGCTCGGGACCACCCGTGGTTCTGCTGCACTCGGGCGAGTACGGCGCGTCCGCGGAGACGTCGTGGTACGACGTCGTCCCGGCCCTTGCCGAGGCCGGCTACCGCGCCGTCGCCCCCGACTGGCTCGGTTTCGGACGCACGGACAAGATCGTCGACTTCTCGGACCCCACCGGGCGGCGGTTGCGGCACCTGGCGGCGACGATCGAGGCGCTGGACGTCGGATCCGCCGCGTTCGTCGGGAACTCGATGGGCGGCACCTACCTGGCCCGGGATCTCGCCGCGGGCGGGCGGTACTTCCGCGCGGAGGCCGCGGTCGTGGTCAGCGGCGGGGGCTTCGTCCCCGACAACGACGCCCGGAAGGCCATTGTGGACTACGATCTGACGGAGGCGGGAATGGCCCGCATCCTCCGGACGGTCATGCATTCGCCGCGCCTCGCCGACGATCCCGGCTACGTCCGCTGGCGGTACCGGCTCAGCCTCGAACCGGGCGCGTGGCAGTGCGCGGCCTCGGCGCGCCTGCGCCCGCCCGGCGCGGAGACCGGCACGTCCGGCGGCGAGTTCGGCAAGCCCGACCGCACGGTCTACGAGAACATCGCGGTCCCGACGCTCCTCGTCGCGGGAGCGGACGACCCGTTGCGACGGCCCGGATACGCAGAGGACATCGCCGCGCGCATCCCCGACGTCGAACTGCTCGTCTACCCCGAGTGCGGGCACCTGCCGCACATCGAGCACCCGGAGCGGTTCCGCGCGGACCTGCTGTCCTTCCTCGCCCGTCGGTACCGGAAGGGGGCCGTTCGGTGACTCCGCTCACTGTGGCCGGTGACGGCGGTCGTAGCAGGTCGGGGCCCGCGGACACGAGCATGACCCCAGGCCGCCACCGAGCGGCCGCCGAAACCATCGAGAGCGTGTGAAAGGGGTCAGCGTGGACAGCGAACGCCGCAAGCTCCGGGCCTGGGCCGCCGAAGTGCTCGTCGCGGACAGCGGGTCCGCCGGGCACCCGGACAGCCCACCCGACCTGCCGATCGTGGTGCTGCACGGAGAGGAAGGGCCGGAGAGCGTCCGGGCTCTCGTCGAGGGCCTCGGAGGGACCCACCGGGTGCTCGCGATCACCCACCCGGGCTTCGACCGACGGCCCCGGGTTCCGGGCGTCGACCGGCCGCAGCACCTGGCCTACCTCTACCTGGACCTCCTCGACAGTGCCGGTATCACGCGGTGCGCGATCATCGGATCGTCCCTCGGGGCGTGGATCGCCATGGAGATGGCGGTGATGGAGCCGCGGCGGTTCGCCTCGGTGACGCTGCTCGGGCCACTCGGCGCCAAGTTCAACGGCCGCGAAGAACGCGGTTTCGCCGAGGTCGTGGTCGAGTCCGCGGACCGGATCCGCGAGATTCTCTACGCCGACGGCGCACGGGATCCGTGGTGCAGCCGGACCGAGCCGGAGCAGATCGTGGAGCGCGCCGAGTACCGCGAGACGTTCATGCACTACGGCTGGGAGCCCTACCTGCACAACCCGGTCCTGCCCGCGCTGCTGCCGCGGATCGGGGCGCCGACGCTTGTGATCGCCGGCGACGAGGACCGGCTCACCCCGCCCGGCTACTACGAAGCCCTCACGGGGCGCGTCGCCCGCGGCCGCCTGGAACGCGTCGCGGGTGCCGGGCACTACCCCGAGATCGAACGTCCGGACGAGACGGTCGAGCTGATCCGGAAGTTCGCCCTCACCGGGAAGGAAAACCGCTGATGCAAACCTGGTACTTCACCGAATGCCCCTATCCGGACCTGCCGGACCCCGACACCTACGACTCCATCCGGGTGACGCTGCCCAACAAGCACTTCGATCCGGTCGTCGGGGCCGGGCTCTACGACCGCTACCTCGACCTGTGGCAGCAGGCAGACGAGCTCGGGCTCAACGTGATGACCAACGAGCACCACGCGACCCCCACCTGCATCGTGCCGGCGACCCCGCTGATGGCGACGGCCCTGGCGCGGACCACGAAGAACGCTCGGATCCTCATCCTCGGCAACCCGGTCGCCAACCGCCGCGACCCGGTCCGGCTGGCCGAGGAGATGGCGATGATCGACGTCCTGTCCCACGGCAGGCTGGAGGTCGGGTTCGTCCGCGGCGTCCCGTTCGAGATCCTCCCCGCCAACAGCAGGCCCACCGGCATGCATGAGCGCATGTGGGAGGCCCAGGATCTGATCAAGAAAGCCTGGACAGAGCATGACGGCCCGTTCTCGTGGGAAGGCACGTGGCAGTACCGGTCGGTCAACATCTGGCCGCGGCCCTATCAGCAGCCCCACCCGCCGATGTGGGTCACCGGCACCAGCCCCAGCAGCATCCCGCCGATCGCTGAGCGCGGGCACACGATGGCGTGCTTCGTGACCGGACCCGATGTGGCCAAGCGGCTTTATGAGGACTACCGCAGGACGTACACGGCCACGCACGGGACGGAATGCCCTTCGGACCGGCTCGCCTACGGCGTCGGTGTCTACGTGGCGGATTCCGAGGCGGAAGCGCGTTCCGGCGCCGAGAAACTGCGCTGGTACTTCGACGCCAACAAGGTGCCGCCGTACCTGACCCACCCGCCCGGCTACAGCGCGCCGAAGCTGCACGCCGCCCTTGGCTCGTCCTCGGCCCCGGTCCCGCACGCGCTGAAGGCGCGGGGGCAGACCATGGAGTGGATGACCGAGAACGGCGTCCTCTTCGCCGGGACTCCCGACCAGGTGGTGACCCAGATCCGCCGCTTCCACGACCACGTCGGCGGCTTCGGGAACATCCTGATGATGGGGCATGCCGGGCACATGACCCACCGGGAAACCGCGCGCAGCCTCGAGCTGTACGCGACCGAGGTCGCGCCCCAGCTGCGCGAACTCACGGCGGTGTGATCAGCGGGGCGCCGCCGGCTGTCGTCCGGCGGCGCCCCGGTACGAGGGAGGTTAGGCTCACCATGACTTCTGCCCGAGGACAGGACCGCTGGAGCGTCGCGACGGCACGGACGCATTTCGCCGGTGGGGAAAGGGGCGTCATGGCGGGTGCCTCCCTCCATGCTCAGGACGCCGGGGTCCGGGCCGCGTGGAACGACAGCTTCCTTGGCCGGTTGCCGGGTGAGGACTACCGGAACGAGCTGCTCACCGAAGCCGTCGTGTCCACGTTCGCGGCCGGGCACCTCGTGCAGGAGACCGACTACGCGTGGCTTACCGAGCCGTACCCGATCACCCTGGTGGTCGACGGCGTGTTCCGCGGATTCCTGCGGAGCCCGCAGGGCCGGCAGGCCACGCTGCAGTACATGCGGCGGGGCGACAGCTGGGGACTTGCGCGCTCGATCAGCGACCAGCCCGCGTTCGAGCAGCACCTGCACTTCCAGGCTCTGGTCCCGTCCCGGCTGCTCATGATCCGCGGCCCGCGGTTCCGGGCTGCCGTCGAACGCGACCCGGCGGTCGGTTTGGCCCTCTCGCGCGAGCTGGCCCGGCTGATGATGCTGCGGACCAGTGCGCTCGAGGCGAGCGTCTTCGCCGACACGGCCACCCGGATCGCGCAGCACATCTCCCAGCTCGCGATGTCCGACCCGGACGGCGGACTGCCGACGGTGTGGCTGTCGCAGCAGGAGCTCGCCGATTCGGTCGGGACCGTGCGGGAAGTCGTCAGCCGCATCATCGGCCGCTTCCGGTCGCAGGGGATCGTCCGTTACAACGGCCGTAAACTGGAAATCCTCGACGTCGAGGCCCTCGAGCAGGAAGCCGTCATCGAATAGGGCCCGGCCCCGGGAATCGCAGGCGGGGCCGGGCACCGTCCTAAGAGGAGCGTTCGGAAGCCGCCTGCGGCAGCGGCTCCGCTGCGGTGGCTCGCCGGGCGCTGCGCGGGAGGGCGAGTACGAGCACCGCCCCGATCAGCAGCGGCACCGCCACCGCCATGAATAGTGAGCGGTCCGACCACCCCGCGGACACCGCCACGCCGACCGCGATCGGGCCGAAGATACCGCCGACGCGGCCCACGCCGAGTCCCCAGCCGACACCAGTCGAGCGCATCTCGGTCGGGTAGAACATCGACGTGTACGCGCTGACGCTCTTCTGGCCGCCACTGACGCAGCACCCCGCGACGAAGTTCACGACCAGCACCACCCACAACGGCAGATCCAGGGCGAAACCCAGGAAACCCACACTGACGAACCCGATGAGGTAGAGCGCGCCGAGGGTCTGAGCCGCGCCGATCCGGTCCATGGCCGGACCGATGACCACCGCGGCCGCGATCCCGCCGACCGTGGTCAGCGTCGTGGCGGCGACGACCGCGCTCGGCGAGTAGCCGGCCTTCCCCAGCAGGGTGGGCAGCCAGCTCTGCAGGGCGTAGAACACGGCGAGGTTGATCGTGAACGCCGCCCACAGCAGGAGTGTGCCCATCACCCAGCGGTGAGAGAACAGCCGCGCCAAGGGAACGCGGTGTGTCGCTTCAGCCGGCTCGCCGAGCACTTGGACGTCCTGGGGGAGCGACGGGTCGAGCCGTCGCAGGAGGTGGGCCACCGGGCGGCCACGGCGCAGGCAGACGGTCGGTGATTCCGGCAGCCGACGCCACAGCAGCGGGACCAGGAGGACCGGAGCGATGCCGCCGACGAGGAAGACCGAATGCCAGCCGTAGACCGGGATCAGAGCCCCCGAGACAGCGCCGGCCACGACGAAGCCCAGCGAGTATCCGCAGTAGATGACGAGGACGAACGTCGCCCGGAGCCGCTTGGGGGCGTACTCGCTCGTCAACGCGATCGCGCTGGGCGTCGCCGCGCCGAGCGGGATCCCGGTGAGCAGCCTGATCACGAAAAGAGCCTCGACGGACTGCGCGAACACCGTCAGCAGCGTCAGCACGCTGAACGCCGTCGTCGCGGCCACGATCATGGTGCGGCGTCCGACGCGGTCCGCCAGCGGCGAGATCACCAGGTAGCCGATCATGAGCCCGATCAGGGCGGCCGAGAAGACCGGTCCGAAGGCTGCCGACGGCAGGTGCCAGTCGCGGGCGATGGCGGGCGCGGCATAGCTGATCGCCTGGGTGTCGAACCCGTCGAGGAACATGACGAGACCGCACAGGGTGAGCACGCCGTACTGCAGCCGGCCGAGCGGGCGGTCGTCGAGGAACTGGGGGAGCCGGACGGTAGGGGGTGAAGAGGGCACGATCAATACCTCGCTGTATCTGTTCGTGGGGGTTTTCGTACGCCGGAGCGGCTAAAGGCTGCGGCCGAGCGCCGCGGCGTGCTTCCGCAGCACCGGCAGGAATTCGCGGTGCATCTCGTCGATCGACGCGCGGGCGGCGAAGGAGCTGGTCGTCATGGCCGCCCGGACGCGGCCCGCAGAGTCGGTGACGGGAACGGCCATGGAGCGCATGCCGAGTTCGAGCTCTTCGTTGGTGTAGGCGACGCCGTCGATGCGGGCCAGCTCGATCCGGTCGCGGATCTCGGACCTGGTGACGAGCGTGTGAGGTGTGGTCCGGACCGGGGTGCTCGCCTCGAGGAGGGTTTCGACGGAGTCGTCGGGGAGCCCGGCCAGCAGGACCCGCCCGGAGGCCGATGCGTGCACGGGCAGCCGCGCGCCCAGGCGTACCCCGGTGTTGACGATGCGCTGGACCTCCGCGCGGGCGACGATGAGCGCCTCGGCGCCCTCCAGAACCGCGACGGACACTGCTTCGCCGATCTCGTCCCGGGCCACGGTGACGATCGGCTGGGCGAGCCGGGGCACGTCGGCGACCTCGAAGTAGACCGAACCCAGCCGGATCATGCGCGGGGTGGGCTTGAACCGGTTCCCGTCGCGGTAGAGGTAGCCGAGGTCGGCGAGGGTCAGCAGGCACCGGCGGGCCGCGGCCGGGCTGAGCCCGGTCGCCCGGGCCGCCTCGCTGACGGTGAGCTGCGGCTGTCCGGCGGTGAAGGACTCGATGACCGCCAGCCCTTTCGCCAGCCCCGCCATGCCCTCGGGGCCGCGTTCCGGGCCGCTCATGACGCCCGCGCGACACGGGCAGGATGGATTCGTCCGTTCACCGCGCCAGTACCTCCCGCGCGTCCTGCTCGACGTCGTGATCGTAAAGCCAGGCGCGGAACACGGCCGCGTCGGCGATTTCGGCGTCGCGCTGGGCGAGATCGGTGTAGGCAGAGTCGTAGCGCCGCCCGTTCGCGCGGGCGCCGTTCTGGACGATCGTGGTGCGGGGCTTGCGCAGCGCCTCGTAGGCCGCCAGCGCGTCCGGGATCCGGTCTGGCGCGGCTTCCCGTAGCACGGACGCGAGCGCGACTCCGTCCTCCATGGTCTGGTTCGCGCCTTGGCCGAGGTGGGGCAGCATCGGGTGCGCGGCGTCGCCGAGCAGAGCGAGGCGCCCCCTGGTCCAGGACGCCAGCGGTTCGCGGTCGTAGAGTCCCCACCAGTAGGTCGTGTCGACGTGGACGAGGAGCTTGCCGATCAGCGGGTCCCACGATTCGAAAGCCGCCCGCAACTCGTCGGGGTCGCCCTGGCCGGACCACGACTCATCGACGCCGGCGGGGTGCGGGAGGAACCCGACGTAGTTGAGCAACCGTCCTCCGCGCACGGGGTAGACCATGAAGTGCTGCCGGTCGCCCATCCACACCAGTTGGACGTCGGTCGGCCACTCCGGAACGGCTTCCGACGGGACCAGCCCGCGGTAGGCGACGTGGCCGGAGTAGACGGGGGCCGCCGGTTGCACGACGTGGTGCTGGAGGCCGGAACGGATACCGTCGGCCGCGACGACCGCGTCGGCGTCGATGGAGGTGCCGTCGGCGAACAGCACCCGCGCGCCACCGGCGTCCTGGCTGAAGCCGACGCAGCGCCGCCCCGTGGCGACTGTTCCGTCCGGAAGGGACGCGGCCAACGTCTCCAGCAGGTCGGCCCGGTGCATGCCGTAGACCCCGAACTCCCCGGCCGAGTCCGAAGTTGGGATGTCGCCGACCGGCGTGCCGTCGGCGTGGCAGTACCGGGAACCCGCGCCGATCCGCGCGCCCAGGGTTTCGACGGCGTCGGCCAATCCCATGCGGTGCAGGTGCCGGATGCTGTTCGGGGTCACCAGGACGCCGGCCCCCACTTCGCGCAGGGTGGCCGCCTGCTCGTGGACGGTCACGTCGAACCCGCTCCGGAGCAGGGCGTTCGCGGCGCACAGCCCGCCGATCCCGCCCCCGACGATCGCGATGTGCACAGTTCCTCCGTGATTGTTTTCGCTATTCGAAAAGTATTCGGTTCTCTTTTCAGAGTGACCATCGGGTGCTTCCGGCGTCAAGAGTCAGGGCGCAAATGTTGTCGTCGAGGATTTTCGGATATCGAAATCGCGCGGCTGGAATAAAAGTCACAGACAACCCCTCCGCCGCCGAGCACGATCTCCCGCGACGACGACGTTGGGAGGCGATGATGGTCGATCGGATGTCGCATGTGGACTCCGGCGAAACGGTGCGTGGGGTGGAGAACCTCGTCGAGGCGGCCCAGTTGCGGCAGACCTGCGCCACGTGGCCGACGGGGGTCGCGGCCGTCACCAGTGCGGGCACCGATGGGGTGCCGGTCGGTCTCGCGGTCAACTCGTTCACGTCGCTGTCCCTCGAACCGCCGTTGGTGCTGTTCTGTGCCGCGCTTTCCTCGACGACGTGGCCGCGGATCCGTGCCGCGGGGCGGTTCCTGGTGCAGGTTCTCGCCGCGGACCAGCACGACGTCGCCGAGGTGTTCGCCCGCTCGGGTGGCGACAAGTTCGCCGGCCTGGCTTGGCACCGGCGCGACGGGCTGCCCGAGCTGGCCGGGATCTCGGCGGTGCTGAAATGCTCGTTGGTGGAGGTGCACACCGGCGGGGACCACGAGATCGCCGTGGGACGGGTCGAAGCCGTCGAGACGTTCGGAAAGCGTCCGTTGGTCTTCCACGACGGCGCCATGCACACGCTGCCGCTCCCGCGGGTGGCCGGTTCGGGTGCGGAGGAGCGGTGATGAGCGGGAAATCGGTCAGGTTCTGCGTGCTGCCGGTGTCCGACGTGGCCGCCTCGGCCGCGTTCTACGCCGCGCTCGGCTGCACGGAGCGCGGAGTGGACGGTAACCGGTGGGCCGGGCTCGCATCCGAGTACGTCGCGCTCTCGCTCTGCGGCCCGGCCGATCCGAAACGTCCTTCGCGGCCTGCGTTCGCCGTGGTGGTCGACGACGTCCCGGCCGCGCTCGCGGAGGCACTCGAGGCCGGTGGGCGGGTCCTGTCCGGGACTGAAGGGGCCGACGTCCAGCTGACCGACCCGGACGGGAACCACGTCATGCTGATCGAACGGCGGGCTGACGGGAGCGGGTGATCCGGCCGGCCCGCGTTCAGGCGGATGCCAGCCGGACCAGGTCGTGACCGACCAACGGGCCGCCGTTGGCCTGGTGCAGCCGGCCGCCCGCGGCCAGGCCACCGAGGTCGATCGGGGCGTACCCGAGGTCGGTCAGGACGGCGGAGAACTGCTTCTTGGCCTCGTGGTCGTCGCCGGAGACGAACAGCACCCGGTTACCGGCCGCCGCGTGGGGCGCCGCCGCCAGGCTCGCCGCGAACAGGTGGTTGAGCGCCTTCAGCACACGCGCGCCGGGAGCCAGCGCGGCGACCTGTTCGCTGGTCGTCGGCTCATCCGGGCGCGGGCGCACCGAGAAGTCATTGGTGGCGTCGACCAGAATCCGGCCGTCCCAGGCGGGCAGGCCGTCGAGGACCGCTGTCACCTGGGGCCGTGGCACGGCGAGTACCACGATCTCCGCACGCGCGGCCTCCAGGCGAGTGCCGGCCGACGCTCCGGGACCGAGTTCGGCCACCAGTCCGGCGAGCGTGTCCGGCCCGCGGCTGTTGCTCAGCAGTGCTTCGTGGCCGCCCGCCACCAGTCGCCGCGCAAAGGCCGCGCCGATCGCGCCTGCGCCCAGGATCCCGATTCGCATGGTCTTCCTCCTGTCACTTCCGGACACCGGCGATGATGCCCGGCTCGACGCCTTTCCCGCACCAGTCATTCGACCGGAGTGCGACGGGTACGCCGGGGCCGGCACACCGGCCACTTCAGCGACGCTCCAGTTCGCGCCCCAGATCCTTGCGCAGGTGGATCTCGATGAAGTCCCTGAGGTAGCGGTCGTGAGCCAGCTCGTCGAAGGCCGCGGACAGGGTGTCGTCCGGGGTCTCGGTGAGGAGGACGATGCGCCACAGGTTGAGCGGATCGTCCTCCGCGCCGGCCACGGAGTGCTCCACGTGGAAGATCGGCTGGCCGGTGCCCGCGGTGAGGACCCGGCCGTCCGGTGTCGTGAACCGCTCGGCGCCGATGAAGAAGGCCCGCCGGTACTCGTGATCGAGGCGTACGTGCTCGACGACCGTCCCGTAGTGGTCGCGGTCGGCCCACAACCGTTGCTCCGACACCCGCGTGAAGTCCTCGATCCGGCCCCTGAGCACACTCGGGAACTTTTCCACGCTGCCCGGCTTCACGCCGTGCAGATACACATCGGGTGCCACCGCCTTGCGTACCTCCATGTCCCACAGGTGAGTGCCGGTGTAGGCGAAGGGAGGCCGCACGTCATAGCGTTCGCGCAGCACCTCGTTCACCTGCACCGCCGGCAGCTCCACCGACGTGGTGCCCGGCGCCTGCCACGCCTGCTCGAAGATCTCTTGGTGATCGAGCGTCCTGGTCATGTTGTCCCCTGTCCGAAGTGGTACGAGTTCAAGCTAGTCCAGATTTATGACTAAATCCACCCGGCCTCGCAGACTGACCGCGGGCCTCTTGCAGTGGTTCGCCGCCAAGCCGACGCCGCCTTCCCCGCTTCGCACGCGGCTTCCTGTCCGCACCCGATCGTGTCGCCGACCGGGGGCCTTCCGTCATGACCGGCCGCCGATGATCGTCGCCACGACGGTCATCTGACGGGCGCAGTCCCGGAGCGTTCCGCCGACCATGGTCTTCGTCAGCAGGAAACAAGCAGCTCACGACGTCCGCCCACGTGACCGGGGAGGCGCCACCGCCGGGGCTCTCAACGAGGCCGGGGGCCTGGTGCCGTGCGCCGCGAACGCCTGAACGCCCCACCGGTTACCCACCCGGCACCGCTTCCTGCGGCGGTGCCGCCGTCGCCACCGTCCACGGAGGACACCATGACCAGAACCCTCGGCCATCGCCCAGCAGCCCCGCCTGCCGCCGTCCCCCGGACGGGACGGCTTCCGTTGACCACCCTCGCCATCGGCTTCGGCTTGGCCGGGCTCGCCGAGGCGTGGACCAAGGCGGCTCCCGCCCTCCGCCTTCCCCATGTGGTCCCGCAGGCATTCTGGATCCTCGCGGTGATCGCGTGGGTCTGGCTGCTGGCCGCACACGTCGTCCGAGGAAAACGGAGCGGGCAACCACTGCGGGACCAACTACGGCATCCGGCGCAGGGGCCGATGGCGGCGCTGGCGCCGGTCACCGGGATGCTCCTCGGCGGTACTCTGTCCGGCTTCTCGCCCGCCGTCGGCCGGAGTCTGTTCTTCCTCGCGTTGGCGGCATCGGCGCTGCTCGCGGCCTGGCTGTTCGCCTCGTGGTTCGAGGGACGGCTCGACCTGGCGGCGATGCACCCCGGCTATCTTTTGCCGACCGTCGCCCCGGGGCTCGTCGGGGCGGACGTCGCGGCGGCGCTCGGCTACCCCGGGCTCGGCTGGGCGCTGTTCGGCGTCGGGACGTTCTTCGCGTTCGTGATGACGGCGATCGTCGTGCTCCGCTTGGTGTTCCACACTCCGCTGCCCGACGCCCTGCTGCCGACCACCGCGATCCTGCTGGCCCCGCCCGGCGTCGCCGGGCTGGCGTGGTTCTCCCTGCACGGGCACACCGCCGACCCGGTCGCCCAAGCCGTGGTGGGTGTCGGCGTCGTGCTCCTGCTGGTGCAGGCCGCGATGCTGCCGCGGTACCGCAGGCTGTCCTTCTCGCTCGGCTTCTGGTCGTTCACCTTCCCGCTCGCCGCGGCGGTGGCGCTGGCCGAGGAGTGGCTGGAGATCACCGAACCCGCCGGATGGCGCGTGCTCACCGGCGTTCTCCTCACCGCCGTGACCGCGTTCATCGCGGTGATCGGCCTGCGTTCGGCCCGGTTGGGGAGGGCGTGACATGCCACGCCGCTACCTCGCCGCGCTCACCACGCCGTCCGTCCAAGAGGTGCAAGATCAGTACTGCAGCCGCGGCAGCGTCCGGCGCATGGTGGCAGGCTGGGACACCGGCGCCGTGCTCGGCGCGGACGAGATCGAGTTCGTCGGGTCCCGGGACGGTTCTACCTCGGCACCGTCGGCGAGACCGGCTGGCCCTACGTCCAATACCGCGGCGGCCCGCCCGGCTTCCTGAAGGTGCTTGGCACCGAGGGCTCCGCGACCTCGATCGGCTGGGCGGATCTCCGCGGCACCGTCAGTACATCTCGATGAGAAACGTGACGGCTTCGAACCGGGTGTCGTTGTTCCTGATGGACTACGGGAACCGTCAGCGGCTGAAGATCCTGGGGGAGGCCCGCGTCGTCGACGCGCGTACGGACGAGGCGTCAGGCCTGCTCGCGCGGGTCGCAGTGCCGGGCTACCGGGCGCACGTCGAACGGGTCGTCGTGGTGCGGGTGCACGGCTACGACTGGGACTGCCCGCAGCACATCACGCCGCGCTGGACGCGGGCCGAACTCGAGCGCGCACTGGGTCGGCTCAGCACGGAGGTCGAGGACCTGCGCGAGGAGAACCGTCGGCTGCGGGAACGACTCGCCATCGAAAAGTCCTGACATCAGGCAGTTTCGACGTCGTGTTCCGCAGCGGTGAGCGGAAGGGCGCGTCCTTCCGCGTCCGTCGGAGCACCCGCCCAGACGCGCAGCGCATCCATCGCCGGACCCAGAGCTTCGCCACGTTCGGTGAGGCGGTAAGAGACGGCGACGGGTGGACCGGGTTCCACCTCACGCAGGACCAGCCCGGCTTCCTGGAGCTCGGTCAGCCGTTCGGTGAGCACTCGCCGCGACAGCTGCGGAACCGCGGCGGCCAGCTCGCTGAACCGGGCCGGCCGCTGCAACAACAGGTCGATGAGCAACCCGGTCCAGCGCTTGCCGAGCAAGCCGAAGACCTGCTCGGTGTAGTGGCACGCGTGCAGCGGTCGCCAGGTCTCGGCCATGGCGCCAGAATACAACCAAGTTCTGATAAGTAACTGCTGGGTCGGTTTCACCGGTCGGTCAGGACGAGGTTGAGTGCGGCGCGGGTCGCCACGGCGTCGAGCCGGGGGGCGATGTCCGCCATGGCCGTGAACGCGGTGCGTGCGAGGTGCTGGGCGATCGTGGTGACCGCGAGGTCGTGGTCCCGGGCGCGAAAGGCCTCGACGAGCACCTCGTGGTCGGCGTCCCAGCGGCCGGTGGCCTGGGGGTGGCCCAGTTTCGCCAGCCGGAGGAAGCGCTCGGCGCGATCGCTCAAACCGGCGAGCGCGTCCAGGAGCATGGGTGCTCCCTCGGTGGTGAGCACGTGGAACTCGCGGTGTGCCTGCTGCCAGCGGTCGATGTCCTCCTCCGCCGAGTACTGGCGCATCTGCGCGAGTGACTTGGCCAGGCGTTCCACGAGCTCCGGGGTCGCGCTGCGGACGGAGATGCTCACCGCGACCGATTCCAGCATCACCCGCGAGGTGTAGACGGCGTCGACCTCGCCGGGGTCGATCGCCCGGACGACGGCCCGCTGGTCCGGCTTGTTTTCGATCAGGCCTTCCTCCTGGAGGAGGCGGAAGGCCTCGCGCATCGGCGTGCGGCTCACCTTGAGCTTGCGTGCGAGCGCGGCCTGCAGGAGCGGCGCGCCGGGAGGCAGCTCCCCGCTCAGGATCATCGCCCGGACGGCGGCGTGGACATCGAGGGCGAGGCGGCGTCCCGGCCTGCCCTCCCCTGGCTCGGAGTCTTCGGCGGCGTTCTCGCTCATGTGCACAGTGTATCCAGGTCGAGACTTTCTCGGGTGGGGTGACAGTGATCTTTTGGCAGATCGCGTGCTGGTCTCGCTCGAAAGATCCAGTGGCAACGTCTTCCACAGGTCGACCGAAGTGTGTACAGTTTGGTGCAGTGCGAGACCGGACTGCGGACGGAAGTCCGCTAAAGGCCCTGCTCGGCAGGGTGGCAGGAAGAGGAATCCTCGCCGACTGGAAGCAAGGAGGACACAGATGTCCCGATCGCTAGCCGCGGCGCAAGCGCCCTGGCCCGTCGTCGGCGACGGTGAAGCCGGTTTGCCGGAGCGGATGCGGGTGATGTCGTTCGACCACTTCGGCGATCCGGATGTCCTGCAGATGCACGAGGTGGATACACCTCAGCCCGGGCCGGGGGAGGTGGCCGTCCGCGTGGCAGCCGTGAGCGTCGGCCGGCTCCTGGATCTCAGCGCCCGTGCCGGGACGCACCCGTACGCCCGGATCACGCTGCCGCACATCCTGGGCGCCGAGCACGCGGGCACGGTCGCCGCGGTCGGGGCGGGGGTCGACTCGGTCCGTCCCGGTGACCTCGTGGCCGTCGTCCCGATTCTGACCTGCGGGACCTGCGCGGCGTGCGCGGACGGCGCTCTCGAAGCCTGCGCCTCCACCCGGATCATGGGGGTGCACACCCGCGGTGCCTATGCGGAATACACGGTCGTCCCGGCGGCCAACGCGCTGGTGGTCCCAGCCGGGGTGGGGCCCGTGGAGGCGACGGCGCTGGTCTGGTCCGGGGCGGTCGCGGAGAACCAGTTCGAGCACGCCGGGTTGAAGCCCGGTGAGTGGGTTCTGGTGCACGGGGCTTCGTCCGCGCTGGGGTCGCTGACCGCGGCGCTGGCCGTGCACCACGGTGCCCGGGTGATCGCGGGGTCGCGGTCGGCGGCCAAGCGGGAACGCCTGGCCGGGGAGCTGAAGGCCGAGGCGGTGGTCGATCCCACCGACCCCACCTTCGGGGAACAGGTGCGGGCGCTGACCGGCAGCGCCGGTGTCGACCTGGTCATCGACAACCTCGGCGATCCCGCGATCTGGAGCGCGACGATGGACGTGCTCGCGATGCGCGGCCGCGTGGTCACCTCAGGAGCCTTCCTCGGCGGGAAGGTCGAGCTGGACCTGCTGCGGCTGTACTCCCGGTCGCAGCGCGTCATCGGCGTGCGCAGCGGGAACCTGCGCAGCGCGCGCCGGGTCTGGTCGGCCGTGGAAGCCGGATTCCGCCCGGTGATCGACCGGACCTTCCCGATCGCGGAAGCCGCCTCGGCCCACCGCTACCTCGAAGCCTCCGCCAACACCGGCCGCGTCGTGCTGACGACGGCCGACGACGACTGGGCCGCGGCCCCGGAAACCCGAAGGAACTCCTCATGACGTGGTCACTGGTCACTTACCGCGGCGGCGGATCCGGGGACGGCACTGCCGTCGGCCTCCGGGAAGCCGACGGAACGGTGCGTGCCCTGCCGCACTATGCGGGACGGACCCTGCTGGACCTGCTCGAGGACTGGCCGGCCGCGGCGAAGGAGCTGCGCACGATCGAGGTCTCCCGTCTTCCGCTGGCCGGGCAGGTGCGGCTCGACGCGCCGATCCGCTTCCCGCGCAAGGTCGTCTGCGCCGGCGCGAACTACTTCGCGCACCTCGCGGAGATGAAGGTCGACCGGCCCGATCCGGTGGGAGCGCCGTACTTCTTCCTCAAGCCGCCGTCCACTGCGGTCATCGGCCCGGACGACCCGATCGTCCTGCCGGACCGTCCCGGACGGCGGATCGACTGGGAAGCCGAGCTGGGCGTCGTCATCGGCCGGCAGGCTCGCGACCTCGACGAGGCGGACGTCGCCGACCACATCGCCGGCTACACCATCGTCAACGACGTGTCCGCCCGCGACCGGCTGAGCCGCCCCGACGCCGTGGCACCGCCCTTCGGATTCGACTGGACCTCGGCCAAGGGCGAGGACACGTTCTGCCCAACCGGCCCCGGCGTGACGCCGGCCTGGTTCGTGGACGACCCGCAGGACCTTCGAATCAGGCTGACCGTGAACGGCATCGTGAAGCAGGACTCCAGCACCGACGACATGATGAATAGCGCGTTCGCCGTGGTCGCGGCGGCGAGCCAAATCATGACGCTGGAACCGGGGGACATCGTCGCGACCGGCAGTCCCGCCGGCGTCGGGGCGCCTCGCGGAGAGTTCCTGCAGCCTGGCGACGAAGTCGTGATCGAGATCGACGGACTCGGGACGCTCCGCAACCCGGTGGCCGACGGCGCCGTCGAGAGCCCGCGGAGGATCGCGTGAACCACGAGTTCGCCGGCAAGGTCGCGTTCGTCACCGGAGCGGCCGGGGGCATTGGGCGCTCGAGTGCCCTCGCGTTCGCGGCACGCGGTGCTTCGGTCGTCGTCTGCGACTTGGCAGACCCGAGCGGCACCGCGGCCGAAGCTGCCGAGCACGGCGTCGAAGTCCGGTCGCTTCAAGTGGATGTGGGTGATGCCGCCGCGGTGCGCGACGCGGTCGCCGCCGCCGTCGAGACGTTCGGCCGGCTGGACTTCGCGCACAACAACGCCGGGACCTTCTCGCCGGCGCCCTTGGCGGACCTCGGCGAGGACGACTGGCACCGAGTCATCTCGGTCAATCTGAGTGGCGTCTTCGCCGGGATGAAGTACCAGATCCCGCACCTGCTGGAGACCCGCGGCGCCATCGTCAACACCGCTTCGATCTGGTGCGAACAGGGTTCGGCGGCCCAGGCCGCCTACGTCGCGAGCAAGCACGGCGTGGCCGGCCTGACCAGAACCGCGGCCATCGACTACGGCGGCCGGGGAATCCGGATCAACGCCGTTGCCCCGGGCCCGATCCGGACCGCCATGACTGCCGCCGTCCCCACGGAAGCGATGGCCCCCGTCATCGGCCGGACCACCCTCGGGCGCTACGGCGAAGCGCCCGAAGTCGCCGAAGCCGTCGTCTGGCTCTGCTCGTCCGCCGCCGCGTACGTCAACGGCGTCGTGCTGCCCGTCGACGGCGGCTACCTCGCCGCCTGATCCCAAGGAGTTCCCATGATCACCGACAACGCGGCCGCCCGCGTTTCCAAGCTCGGCTACGTCGAATTCACCACGCCGGACGTCGACCGTTTGACCGAGTACTACCGCACCTGCCTCGGTCTGCACATCGAGGACCGCTCGCCTGACGTCGTCTACCTGAACACCGGACTGGACCACCACAGCGTCGTGATCCGCAAGGGCGAGGCAGGCGCCCGCACGTCGGTGGGCTACGAGGTCGTCCGCGACCTCGACGACGCGCACAAGCGCCTGGCCGCCGCGGGGTACGAGGTGTCGCGACGCAGCGACATCGCGCCGAGCACGCCGGACGTCCTCGTCCTGGCCGAGCCCGGGACGGACGTTCCACTGCACCTGTACGAATCGCAGGCACCGGCGGAGGGCGGAGCCGAACCCAGCCCGGCGTACCGGCCGACCAAGCTCGGCCACGTCGCGGCGTTCAGCCCGAGCCTGAAGCAGATCCAGGGTTTCTACCAGGACCTCCTGGGCTTCCGCTGGTCGGACACCATCGGCGACTTCTTCGTCTTCCTCCGGTGCAACGCCGACCACCACGCGGCGAACTTCCTGGAGAGCACGAAGTTCTCCGGCATGCACCACGTCGCCTACGAGATGCGCGACCTCAACCACCTGCAGACGACGCTGGACCACCTGGCGCGCAACGACTTCCGGCTGCACTGGGGTCCGGGCCGGCATGGTCCCGGGCACAACGTGTTCACCTACCACCGCGACCCCGACGGCAACACCATCGAGCTGTTCACCCAGCTCGACCAGATGATCGACGAGGCCAACGGCTACTTCGAGCCCCGGCCCTGGCACGAAGACCGGCCCCAGGTCCCCAAGACGTGGGAGGTCGACATCGCCACCGCCAACGCGTGGGGCCCCGTCCTTCCGGAAATCCTCGATCACTGATCCAGCAACTCGCACAACGACGTGGAGGAACCATGATCTTCAGTGAACTGACCCTGCCCGCCAACCCGCCGGGCGCCCAGCCGCTCGACCGCGAGCAAATCTGGCAGGGGCTGGAGCAGAAAGCGGTGAACGCCGTCCCCTACGTGGAGGCGATCACCTCCTGCCGCGAGATCGCGCGGCAGAGCCCGACCGTGTTCGACCGGGAAATCGAACTGCGGGGCGCCCGGTACGTGGAGCGGGTGTGGCTAGACCAGCCGAACCGCGTGGTGTTCACCCGGCTCGAAGGGCCGGTGCTGGGCACCATCACCAACGAGATCCTCGAGCAGAACGGCGAGCTGTCCCTGCGGTTCCAGTTCGCGCTGGCCGCCCGGCCGGGCGACGAGCTGCCCGTCACGGACCAGGAGCTGGCCCACGACATGGCCACCGCGTACCAGGCGGCCGTCGAGACGACCCTGGCCGCGGTGCGGTCGCGGATCTCGGAGCCGGTCCGATGACGGGGGGCGCGGCGACAGCCGTCGAGGTCCCGGCCTGGGTGAGCGACTTCTACGCCAAGGTCGACGCCTGCGACACCGAGGCCGTGCTCGCGGGTTTCGCCCCGGACGCACGCATGACCTACGGCGCGAACGCCCCGATGCCCGGCCACGACGCCATCCGCGCGGGCCTGGACTGGTTGTTCACCAGCTACCGCAGGATCGAACACGAGTTCCTCAACGTCTGGGCTGCCGGACCGGTCATGCTGCTGGAAGCCAACGTCACCTACGGGTGCCCCGACGGCCGCGACGTCACCGTGCCGGCGCTGACTGTGATCGAACACCGCGACGGGCTCATCGACGACCTGCGCGTCTTCATCGACCCGACCCCGACCCAGGCCGCGTGAACCATGGACCGTCCAGACATCGCTGTGATCGGCGCCGGAATCGGCGGGCTGACCCTGGGCCTGGCGCTGCGCCGGCACGGGATCCGCGTACGGATCTACGAACAGGCACCCGAGCTCGCCGAGGTCGGCGCCGCGGTGGCACTGGCCGCCAACGGCACGCGCATCCTGCGTGAACTCGGCCTCAGGGCCGCGTTGGAACCGCCGTCGGCGGTCCCGACGGAGCTGATCTATCGCCACTGGGCCCAGGGTGGCCGGGTCGCTGCCCACCCGGTGGGCAGGTGGTACGAGGAACGCTTCGGAGCCCCGTTCTGGGGCGTGCACCGGGCTCACCTCCAGCGGGCCCTCGCCGAGGCCTGGGGGACCGATGACCTCCACCTCGGCAAGGAGCTGACCGGCCTCCACCGGGAGGGCGATCGGAGCGAGTTGGTGTTCGCCGACGGTTCCACCGCCACGGCCGGACTCGTGGTCGGAGCCGACGGCATCCGATCGCGGGTGCGCGCGTCGATCACCGACGTGGTTCCCGTCTATTCGGGAACGAGCGGGTTTCGGGGTTTGGTCACGCGGGACGCCGTGCCCAACCTGCCGGACCCGGACGCCGTCCAGTTCTGGATGGGGCCCGGTGCGCACCTGCTGCACTACGCGACGGGCCAGTTCATCAACTTCCTCGCTGTCGTCGAGGGGCCCGAACGGTGGGACGCGCAGGGCGGGACGGCGGAAGCCGCCGACGGCACCCTGGCCGAGGCGTTCCGGGACTGGCACCCCGCCATCCGAACCATGGTCGAGGCGGTACCCCAAAGTCCCCGGTGGGGCCTCTTCGCGCTGCCACCGCTGGCGCGGTGGAGCGCGGACGGAGTGGTGCTGCTCGGCGACGCCGCCCACGCCATGCTGCCCCACCACGGCCAAGGCGCGAACCAGACCATCGAGGACGCCGCGGTCCTCGCCGGCTGCCTGCACCGGTACGACGACGTCTCGGTGGCGCTGAAGGCCTACGAACGCCTGCGCCGCTGCCGGACCCGTCAGGTGCAGCGCAGCTCCTGGGTGACCTCGTCGCTGCTGCACCTGCCCGACGGCGACGCCGCCGCCACCCGTGATCGGCGGTTGTCGAACCTCGTCGACGACTTCAGCTGGATCCACGCCTACGACCACCGCGAACCGCTGCTCCAAGCCTGAGCCCGTGAAAGGCACCACCATGACCACACGCGACACCGCCGCCGCCCGGTTCGAGCTGGCGCACATGGCCCACGCCGAGCTGTACACCCCGGACGTCGAGGGCAGCCTCTGGTTCTTCACGCAGCTGCTGGGCATGCGCGAGACCGGCCGTCACGAGGATTCGGTGTACCTGCGCTGCTACGAGGATCCCTACCACCACAGCCTCAAGCTGACCGAACGGGACCGGCCCGGCCTCGGCAACGTCGGCTGGCGCACCACCTCGGCCGAGGCCCTCGAACGCCGCGCCGCGGCGCTCGACGCCGCCGGGCTCGGCCTGGGGTGGACGAAGGGCGACCTCGGGGTGGGCCGCACCTTCGCGTTCCAGAGCCCCGACGGGCACCCGATGGAACTGGTGTGGGAGGTCGAAAAGTACACCGCCCCCACCGAACTGCGCAGCCGCATCCTGACCCGCCGCTCGAAGCGGCCGCTCCAGGGCCTGCCGCCGCGCCGGCTCGACCACGTCAACCTGATGGCCTCCGACGTCACTGTCCAAAAGGAACTGTTCGAGCGCACCCTCGGGTTCGGCACCCGGGAGCGGGTCGTCGACAGCGCCTCCGGCGGCACCGAGATCGGCGCGTGGATGAGCGTCAACGCCCTCGGCCACGAAATGGCGATCATGCGCGACCAGACCGGCACCAAGGGGCGGCTGCACCACCTCGCGTTCTGGTACGGCGTGCCGCAGCACAATTCCGACGCCGCCGAGCTGTGCCGCGAGTACGGCATCCAGATCGAGGCCGGACCGGACGTGCACGGCATCACCCAGGGTGCCTTCCTGTACGTGTTCGAACCCGGTGGCAACCGCATCGAGTTGTTCGGCAACTCCGGCATCCTGCAGTTCGAACCCGACCACGAGACCGTGACCTGGGACCTGTCGGACTTCGACACCGGCCTGGCGATCGGCGGCGGCACCCTGCCTGCCGAGACCTACTTCGTCTACGGCACCCCCGGGATCGACGGCCAGGACAAGCTTCTCGCCGGCTGGCAGGACCGGGCGCTCGTCTGACGGCCGCGATGAGGATGCCGGAACCAGCGCCGTCCGAGGATTCGGTGCTCGGCCGCTGCATGCAGCTGCTGGACGCGTTCCGCCCGGACGACGACGCCCTCACCCTGGCCGAGCTGCACCGCCGCACGGGGATGCCGAAGCCCACCGCCTACCGGCTGCTCAACCAGCTCGTCGGCTGGCGGCTGCTCGCCCGGGAGGCGAACGGCTACCGGCTCGGGCTGCGGCTGTTCGAACTCGGCCAGCTCGTTCCGCGGCAGCGGGGAATCCCGGATGTCGTGTCCCCGGTCCTGGCCCGGCTGCACGCGGGCACCGGGCTCACCGTGCACCTCGCGGTGCTCGACCGGACCGAGGTCGTGTACCTGCACAAACTGCAGGCCCCGGACGGGCCGCCGATGTCCTCGCGTGTCGGCGGCCGCATGCCCGCACACTGCACGGCGGTCGGCAAGGCGGTGCTCGCGCACGCCCCGACGGAGTACACCCACGCCGTCCTCGACAAGGGTTTGCGTCGCCAGTCGCCGCGCACGATTGTCGCCCCGGCAGTGTTCCTCGGCCAGCTGGAAACCGCGCGGCGCCACGGGTATGCCCGCGATGACGAGGAGTCGAAGATCGGCGTCTCCTGCGTGGCGGCACCGGTGTTCGACGCCGGTCACCACGTGGTCGGCGCGGTGTCGGTGACCGCCCGGACCCACGACATCCACCGCGCGTCGTCGGTCCGGGCGGTCCGCTTGGCCGCCGCGGAGGCCTCGCAACGGCTTTCCTCGAACCAATTCACCACGCACGGACTCGATCGCGCCTTCGCGTGAAAGCCTTCGCAGCACCCCAGGGAGAACAGTGACAGCACGCATGACGGGCAAGGTCGCCCTGATTTCCGGCGCGGCTCGTGGGCAGGGACGCAACCACGCCGTGCGGTTCGCGGAGGAAGGCGCCGACATCATCGCGTTCGACGTGGCGGCCGCGGTGCCCGCGCAAGGGGCGCCGGCGGCGTCACCGGCAGACCTGGCCGAAACCGTGCGCCTGGTGGAACGGCTCGGCCGCCGCATCATCGCCACCCGGGCCGACGTCCGGGACCCGGACGCCGTCGCCGAACTGGTGGACCGCGGCGTCGCCGAGCTCGGTGGCCTGGACGTCGTCGTGGCCAACGCCGGTATCCAGGGCCAACCCGGGCCGGCGGCACGGACGACCGCGGCGGACTGGCAAGCGGTCATCGACACCGACCTCAGCGGAGTGTTCCACACCGTGCGCCCGGCGATCACCCACCTCGTGGCACGCGGGGGCGGGGCGATCGTCATCACCAGCTCGTCGATCGGGCTGCGGTCGGTGCCGAACCTCGCTCCCTACGGTGCGGCCAAAGCCGGACTGACCGGGCTGATGCGGACGCTGGCACTGGAGCTCGCGGAGCATTCGATCCGGGTCAACTGCGTCAACCCGACCACTGTCGGCACTCCGATGTTGCTGAACCCCACCAACTTCGCGCTCTTCCGGCCCGATCTGGAGAGCCCGGGGGAGGACGACGTGCTACCGGTCTACCGGTCGCTCAACGCGTTACCGGTCGCCTACCTCGATCCCGACGACGTCAGCAACGCCGTGCTGTTCCTCGCATCGGACGAGGGGCGCTACATCACCGGGGTCGCACTCCCGGTCGACGCGGGTTACGCGGTGAAGTGACCGCGTGTCGCGCACGTCACGCTCCGAAGGTTGCCGCCGCGAGTTTTAAAAAGTAACTTGGTTTTATCAGGTTCGTCCGTAGAGAGGTTGCCCGACATGACCGCGAACACCTACCCCGCCGCCCGCCTCGACCGGAAACGTGCCGCCCTGCTGCTCGTCGACCACCAGGTCGGCCTGCTGCTCGGAGTGCACGACCACGATCAGGAGGAGCTTCGGCGCAACGTGCTGGCGCTCGCCAAGATCGCGAAGGCGCAAGACCTGCCGGTGATCGTCACGACCAGCGCTGACGAAGGCGCGAACGGCCGGCTGTTGCCGGAACTGCAGGCCCTCCTGCCCGGCGTCCGGGTGGTGCGCCGTCCCGGGGAGATCGACGCCTTCGGCAACGCCGAGTTCGAGGCGGCCGTTCGCGCCACCGGCCGCGACCAGCTGATCGTCGCCGGCATCAGCACCGACGTGTGCGTCGCGTTCGCCGCGCTGTCCGGGGTCGCCAAGGGCTACCAGGTGCACGCGGTGCTCGACGCCTCCGGCACGTGGAACGCGCTGGCCTCGCAAGCGGCCGCGCTTCGGATGCAGGCCGCCGGGGTGGTGCTGAACAGCACGGTCGCGGTCGCCGCCGAGCTGCTGCACGACTGGCGGGAGCAGGGCGGCGCCGAGCTGGCCGGGATCTTCGCCGAGCACGCCTTGCCGTTCTACGGTTCGCTGGTCTCCTTCGTCGCTTCCCAGCCGGAACCCGCGGGCGTCTGACCGCGACGGGCCCCCGGCCCGCCGGGGGCCCGCTCACCCACCAGGAGCAGATCATGGCCCTTCCCGTCCTGTTCGGAGCCAACGTCGACCCGGTGTGGCGGCAACCGGACGCACCACTGCGCCAGGCGCGAGCGGCCGAACGGCTCGGGCTCGATCTGGTGACGGTGCAGGATCACCCGTACCAGTCCGCCTTCTACGACACCTGGACGCTGGTCACCTACCTGGTGGCGAGCACCGAGCGCGTCACGCTGGTCCCCACCGTGTCCTCACTGCCGTTGCGCCCGCCCGCAGTGCTGGCGAAGTCGGCCGCGAGCCTCGACCTGCTGTCCGGCGGGCGGATTCAGCTCGGACTCGGCGCCGGTGCCTTCTGGGAGGCGATCGAGGCGATGGGCGGTCCGCGGCGCGACCGGAAGGAAGCGGTCGACGCCCTGGCCGAGGCCGTGACCGTGGTCCGCGCGATGTGGAGCGGGGAACGCAGCGTGCGCACCACCGGCCGGTACTACGCCCTGTCCGGCGTGCACCCGGGGCCGCGGCCGGGTCGCGGCCTCGGCCTGTGGCTCGGCGCGTACGGGCCGCGGACGCTGGCACTGACCGGTGCCCGCGCCGACGGCTGGCTCCCGTCGCACGCCTACCTCGGGCTCGACCGCCTCGGCGACGCTGTCCGCCGGATCGACGACGCGGCCGCCGGAGCCGGCCGGGACCCGGCGGGCATCCGCAAGGTTTACAACGTTTCCGGGGTCATCGGCGGCGCCGATCGCGGCGCGTTCCACGGCCCACTGTCCCGGTGGCGCGACGACGTCGTCACGAGCATCACCGAGCACGGCATGAACGGCATCGTCTTCTGGCCCGGCGACGACCACGAACGCCAGCTGGAGATCTTCGCCGAGGAACTCGTCCCCCTCGTGCGCGAAGACCTCGCCACGGCACAGGCGGAATAGGAGTCACCATGCAGTTCGGCATCTTCACGATCGGCGATCTCGCGCGGAATCCCGCGACGGGAGTCGCGCCGACCGAAACCGAGCGCATCAAATCGATGATCCGCATCGCGGTCAAAGCCGAGGAGGTCGGCCTCGACGTCGTCGCGACAGGGGAGCACCACAACCCACCGTTCGTGCCCTCGTCACCGACCACGCTGCTGGGCTTCGTCGCCGCGCGCACGAGCCGGATCCTGTTGTCGACCTCGACGACGCTGATCACCACGAACGACCCGGTGAAGATCGCCGAGGACTACGCGACGCTGCAGCACCTGGCTGACGGCCGCGTCGACCTCATGCTGGGCCGTGGCAACACGGGGCCGGTGTACCCGTGGTTCGGCAAGGACATCCGCGACGGAATCGCCCTGGCGGTCGAGAACTACGCCCTGCTGCGGCGATTGTGGCGCGAGGACGTCGTCGACTGGACGGGAAAGTTCCGCACCCCGCTGCGGGGGTTCACCTCCACGCCGCGGCCGTTGGACGGTGTACCGCCGTTCGTCTGGCACGGGTCGATCCGCAGCCCGGAGATCGCCGAGCAGGCCGCTTACTACGGCGACGGCTTCTTCCACAACAACATCTTCTGGCCGGTCGACCACACGCGCCGCATGGTCTCGTTCTACCGCGAACGGTTCGAGCACCACGGTCACGGCCCGGCGGACACGGCGATCGTCGGCCTCGGCGGGCAGGTGTTCCTCCGCGCGAACTCCCAGGACGCCATCCGGGAGTTCCGGCCGTTCTTCGACCACTCGCCGGTCTACGGCGGCGGCCCGTCGCTCGAGGAAACGATGGACCAGACCCCGTTGTCGGTCGGCAGCCCCCAGCAGGTCATCGACCGCACGATGCGCTTCCGCGAGGACTTCGGCGACTACCAGCGGCAGTTGTTCAACGTGGACGGCATGGGGCTGCCGCTGAAGACCGCGCTGGACCAGCTCGAGATCCTCGGCAGTGAAGTGGTTCCGGTGCTGCGTAAGGAGATGGAGTCGTTGCGGCCGTCGCACGTGCCGGACGCGCCGACCCACGCGTCGCTGAAGGCCGCCGCCGAGCGGGCAGGGGAGTAGCCGGCGACGCGCGTCACCTCGGTGGTTGCCGCTCCGCGGTGGGCATCAGCACCTGGAATCTCGTGTCGCCGGGTTCGGACTCGACCCTCAGGTCGCCGTGATGGCGCTCCACCACAATGCGCCAGGCGGTGTCCAAGCCCAGCCCGTCGCCCTCACCGACGGGCCTCGTGGTGAAGAACGGTTCGAAGACCCGCCGCCGGTTCTCGGAGGGGATGCCGTGGCCGGTGTCGCGGATCTCGACACACACCTGATCGGAGACCAAAGTGGTGCGAAGGGTCAGCGTGCCGGCACCATCCATCGCCGCGACGGCGTTGTCGATGAGGTTCGTCCACACCTGGTTCAGCTCGGCGGGGTAGGCCGGGATGCGCGGCAGCCGGCGGTCGTAGAGTTCGGTCACCCGGATTCGCGGACCGATCTTGGTGTGGAGCAGGGCCAACGTGGCCCGCAGCCCATCGTGGACGTCGATCCACGCGTAGGGCGTCCGGTCCAGGTGGGTGTACTCCTGGGTGGCTCCCACGAGAGCCGACATGCGGCTGATCGACTCCTGGATCTCGCTGAGGAGCAGCTCGGACTCCAACGCGTGAGCCAGCCAACGCAGGGCGTCGCTCGCGAACGAGGGGCCGGCCGAGTGCGTGACCTCGGCCAAGTCGGCCGTGGTCACGCCCGCGCCGGCGAAGATGGAGGGTGCCTCCCACACTTGCTCCAGCGCGTGGGTCTCCAGCCAGCCGTCGATCTCGTCCTCTCGGTCGGTCCGTTGGAGCGCGGTCGAAGAAGGAACAGACGACAACCGGTTGACCAGCCGGTCTCGCTGCCGCAGCAACTCCCGGAGTGCGCGTGGACCAACACCGTCCTCGATGAGCTGCACGAACGCGACCTGCGTGGCGGTGGCCTGCCGGCGCAAGGCCGCGGTGGCGCGCTCGGCGGCCGCTGCCGGGTTGTTCAGCTCATGGGTCAAGCCTGCCGACAACTGCCCGAGGGCCAGCAGCTGACGTCTGCGGCCGACGATCGCGTCCGTGGTGAGCCAGTTCGCGTACGAGCCTTCCAGCAGGTGCGCGGACATCGGGAACCAGCTGCGGAACTGCGCGGCGAGTTCATCGGCCGGCAGGGTCAGCAGGACCAGGTCGCTCAGCGCGTGAACTGACGTCGGGTACGTCTGGTGTTCTTCGAGGTGGAAAAACCGGATCGCGCCGCAGTAGGCCCCACGTTGGCCAGAGCGTTTGAGCTCCACTTCGCCGCCGGCGTCCTGCTTGGTCATCCGGAGGGTGCCGGAAAGCAGCACGTGGAACGAAGCCGCGGGGTCGCCTTCGCGGACGACTTCGGTGCCGGCCGGCCACTGCGTCAGCGACGCGTGTCCGAGCAGCCAGTCGAGCTGGGCATCGGACAGGCTGCTGAACAGGAACAGCTCCCTGAGCGAGGACCGGGTCAGGTCCCAGGTTCCGGTGGCCATCACCGGGGACGGCGATCGTCGGGGTGGTGGCCGGCCGCGTTGAGGATCGGCGCGAGTTCCGCTTCGGTCCAGCGCGGGGTGATGTGCTGGGGACAGTTCCAGTCATAGCCGCGCACCCTGACGGTGATGATGCGCTCCACGTGGGCCCGGTAGCCCGGAAGGGCGACCTTTTCCAGCAGCGACGCGGCCTCTTCGGTCCGGGCGTCGTGAGAGCGGGCCTCTCCCAGTATCTTGAGGCGTTGCTGGTGGGGGTAGTCCATGAGGAACAGCGACACCTTGGCCGAGGCGCCGAGATTCCCCACGGACACGTACTGGCGATTGCCCCGGAAGTCGGCCCAGGCGAGCAGGCTCGCGCCGTCTTCCACGCCGAGCACCTTGAGGAAGCCGGGCGGTCCACCGCGGTGCTGGACGTACAGCCAGCCGGTTTCGCCGACGGTGCCGAGGTAGAAGCTGTCCCGCTCGGCGATGAAGCCGATCTCGTCCTCGCCGAGGACACCGTCGGTGTGCCAGCCGCTGGTCATCCGCTGGATGGCGGAGTAGCTGCCGTACTGCTTTTGTGCGGCTTCGACGGCCGGCGTTGTCAGTGTGCTGAGGTACCGGTGCGGCATGGTGCCCTCCCAAGGTCGGTTCGGTCGCGTGCCGGACCCATGGTGGTCGGAACTGCCACCGGCAGCGCCCGTCGAATGACCGTGACGGTGACGGTCACCTGGCACCGGTGTCGCGAAGGTGCGCCATCGAGTCGCCCGCGATGAACCAGTGCTCCGGTTTGCACTCGGTGAGCACCACGCGAATCGATTGCCGCTTCGCGCCGATGGCTTGCTCGGCGGCGATGGTGAGTGCTTCGCCCAGCGCGCGGAGTTGCTCGGGGGAACGCCCTTCGACGAGCGTGACCTGGATGAGTGGCATGGTGTGTGCCTTTCGTCGGTGGGTCAGCGGCAAGCAAGCTCGACCGAGCCCAACCGGTCGATCGAGGCGACGACGACGTCTTTCGGAGCCACCGGGACGGCGGCGGTCAGTCCGCCGGACAGCACGATCTCACCCGCGCGCAGTCCTTCGCCTTCCGTCCACAACCGGCGCACCAGCCACGCCACCGCGGCGGCCGGATGGCCGAGCACGGCCGCGCCAGACGCGGTGGCCGCGACCTTCCCGTTCTTCTCCAGCAGCACGCCGACCAGACGGAGGTCGATGCCGGACGGATCCACGGGCGGGCCGACCACGTATCGGCCGGCGGAGGTGTTGTCGGCGACGACGTCCGGCATCGTGAATTCGTAGTCGGTGTAACGGGAGTCGAGCACCTCGATCCCCACAGCGACGCCGCGGGACGCGGCGAGGACGTCCGCGGCGGTGACGTGCGGCCCGGCGAGTTCACGGCCCAGGAGGAAGACGATCTCCGGCTCGCACCGGGGCTGGATCAGCGGCGCGGTGTCCAAAGGCTCGCCGAGGTCGACGGCATCCGCTGCGGCGAGATATCCGTGGACGGGGGAGGAGACGCCCACCTGAGCCTGCTTTGCCCGGGACGTCACACCCAGTTTGCGGCCGGCCAGGGGGCCGGCGGCCGCGCGCAGTTCGCGCTGTACGCGGTAGGCGGTCTCGAGGTCGAGTTCCGGGGATTCAGCGGACAGCCTGGGGATCGCGATGCGGTCGGCGACCGCTTTCGCCAGCTGCTCAGCCCACTTGCCGACGTTGTTCATCCGCTCACCCGCACGGTCACCGGTCCCAGGCGGTCGAAGTCGGCGCGGAAGACGTCCCCCGGGGCCATGGGGACGGCCGCGTGCAGCGCGCCGGTCATGATCAGGTGCCCGGGTTCGAGGGCTACTCCGTCGGCACCCAGGACGTTGGCGAGCCAGGCGACGACAGCCACCGGATCACCCAAGGCGGCCGCACCGGCGCCGGTGTCGATCACCACGCCGTTGCGGGTCAATGTCATGCCCACGAGCCGGGTGTCGAACCCATCGATCGGGACGATCCGGCTCGACGTCGCCACGGCGCCGTTGGACGCCAGGTCGGCGACGGTGTCGGCGAGCCGGACGCGCCAGTCTTCGATGCGGGAGTCGACGATCTCCATCCCGGCCACCGCCCCGGCGACCGCCGCCCGCGCTTCCGTGATGGTGACTCCCGGGCCTTCCAGGCGATCACCGAGCACGAACACGATTTCGGCTTCGAGCTTGGGAGCGATGAACCGGCTGAGCGGGATTTCGTCGCCGTCGCGGTAGACGGTGGACACCAGCACCGGCCCGTAGTCCGGTGAATCGACGCCGATCATCTTCTGCATCGGCTCGGACGTCAGCCCGACCTTGTGGCCGACGATGCGGTCGCCGTCGGCGAGCAGCAGGTCGATCAGTTCACGTTGTACCGCGTAGCCGTCGGCCATCCCGAGACCCGGCTCGTCGTCGGTGAACGGGGGGATCGGGGTCCGGGTGCTGCGGGCGTCGTAGAGCGCGCGGGCCTTGTCCCGCGTGTCCTTCACCGTTCGTCCCGGATGGCCATGACCACGGCCTTGGGCTCGGTGAAGAACTCGCGGCTGAAGTTGCCGCCTTCCCGGCCCCAGCCGGAGTCGCCCACGCCGCCGAACGGCGCCCGCAGGTCACGGACGAAGAAGCAGTTCGTCCACACCGTGCCCGCGCGCAGGGCCGCGGAGACCCGGTGGGCGCGGGACAGGTTCTCGGTGAACACCATGGCGTTGAGGCCGAACGGCGAGTCGTTCGCCGCCCGGACGGCCTCGGCTTCGGTGTCGAACGGCGTGATCGTCACGACGGGCCCGAAGACCTCTTGACACTGCAGCGGCGAATCGGCGGGGACCTCGGACACGATCGTCGGCCGGATGACCCATCCGTCGCCGCGCCCGCCGGTGAGCACCTTGCCGCCGGGATCGTCGAGGTAGCCGGACACCTTGCGCCAATGCGTCTCCGACGCCAACGGGCCGACCTGCGTGGCCGGGTCCCGCGGGTCGCCGATCACCAAGGCCTCGGCGGCAGCGACGAAGCGGGCCGTGAACTCCTCGAGCACCGGACGCTCGACGAAGAGGCGTGAACCCGCCAGGCAGACCTGCCCGGCGTTGGTGAAGATCGCCCTGATCGACCAGTCGACGGCGTTGTCCAGGTCGGCGTCGGCGAAGACCAGGTTGGCGCCCTTACCGCCGAGTTCGAGGCTCACCGGCGTCAGGTTGCGCGCGGCGGCGGCGGCGATGATCCGGCCGGTGCCGGATTCGCCGGTGAAGGTGATCCGGTCGACCCGCGGATCGGTGGTGAGCGCTTCCCCGGCCGACGCGGGTCCGTAGCCGTGCACCACGTTGAACACGCCGGGCGGGAACCCGGCCTCGATCGCCAGGCGGGCCAGGATCGTCGCGCTGGCCGGTGAGTCCTCGGCCGGCTTGAGCACAACGGTATTGCCCCAGGCCAGAGCCGGTGCGACCTTCCACGTCTCCAGCATCAGGGGGAAGTTCCAGGGAGCGATCGCGGCGACGACCCCGGCCGGCTCGAAGCGGGCGTAGGCGTGGTGCCCGGTGTCCGAGGGATAGGCCTCGGAGGTCGCGAGCCGGGCGTGGTCGGCGAAGAAACGGAAGTTCCGCGCCGCACGGGGGACGTCCTTGTCCCGGGCGTCGGCGACCGGTTTGCCCATGTCGCGGGAGTCGGCGAGCGCCAGCTCGTCGGCGTGCTCCTCGACGAGGTCTGCGAGCCGGTGCAGCAGCGCACCGCGTTCGGCGTATCCCAGGCGCGGCCACGGTCCTTCGTCGAACGCGCGCCGGGCGGCGGCGACCGCGAGGCCGGCTTCGGCTGGTCCGCCAAGGGCCAGGTCGGCCCACGGTTCGCGCGTCCACGGGTCGATCGAGTCGAATCGCGAGCCGTCGAGCGAGTCCTGCTCCCGGCCGTCGATGATGTGCCCGAACGAGGTCATCGCCGCTCACCCGCCTGTTCGATCGCAATGTCGGTGATCATGTCTTCCTGGCCGCCGACCAGGCCCAGCTCGCCGCACCGCCGGAGGATGTCGGGAGCGGGCACCTTGTACCGCTCGGCGGCCGTTTCGGCGTGCAGCAGGAACGACGAGCGCACCCCGGCCCAGCCCCGCACGACCGCGTTGCGGTCCAGCTTCGGCCAGCGGGTCAGGTACGGGCGCACGACGTCCTCGGCCGCGTCCAGCAGGGCCCCCACGTCGAGCCCGGTGTCGATCCGAGCCGGTCGAACACCGCGGCGAGCACTTCGGTCGGGCTGTTGCCTGCCCCGGCCCCCAGTGCGCACAGCGATCCGTCGATGTACCGGACGCCGGCCTCGTGCGCGATGACGGAGTTGGCCACGCCGAAGGACAGGTTCTGGTGGTCGTGGTAGCCGACCCAAGCCTCGTCGCCGACTTCCGCGACGAGAGCCTCGAACCGGGCCCGGGCTTCGTGCATGAGCAAGGCGCCCGCCGAGTCGGTGCAGTACGGTGCCTGGCGGCCGGCGTCGACCATGATCCGCGCTTGCTTCGCCAGGTCTTCCGGCCAGACGCGATGGGCCATCATGAGGAACCCCGCGATCTCCCTCCCGAGGTCACGGGCGGCGGTGAAGTGCTGTGGCGAGACATCGGCCTCGGTGGCGTGGGTGGCGACCCGGACCAGGTCGGCGACGTGGTCGCGCGCCCGCTTGAGGTCGTCGACCGTCCCGCTTCCCGGAACCAGCAGTACCGCGATCTTCGCTTGCTTCGCTTCGTCGCGAGCGGCGGCGATCAGGCGCATTTCGTCGGTGCGGGAGAAGCCGTAGTTGAACGACGAGCCCCCGAGTCCGTCGCCGTGGGTGACCTCGATGACCTCGACGCCGGCGCGGTCGAGGGCCCGGACCGTGTCGCGGACCTGCGTCTCGGTGAACCGGTGCGTCATGGCGTGCGAGCCGTCGCGCAGGGTGGTGTCGACGATCCGCACGGCGTGCGGCAGTTCGGGCTCGTGGACCGAAGCCGTGATCGCCGCCCGGTCGGCGTCGGCACCGATCATGCAGAACACCGTGTCGCGCTTGATCATCGGCGGCTCGACCGGGTTGAGATGATGATCGCCTTGCCGCGGCCGGCTCCGCCGACCTCTGCGACGGCGTTGCCGGTGGTCCGGGTGAACTCGTCGATGTTCGCGCGGGTGCCGGGGCCGGCGCCGCGCGACGCGACCGACGCGATGATCTCGGCGTAGGGCACCGGGGTGATCCGGGAGACCGCGTGCACCACGGGGATCGTGGCCTGCCCACCGCAGGTGATCATCGAGACGTTGGGTGCATCGAGGTGCGCGTGCAGGTTGACCGGCGGGCGCACCATCGGCCCGAGGTGGGCCGGGGTGAGGTCGACGGCCTGGATCCCGGCCTCCGCGTAGCGCGGGGCGTTCGCGATGTGGGCCTTCGCGGAGGTCGCCTCGAACACGAGATCCGGCAGCGGGTCCTGCCGCAGCAGCCAATCCACGCCCTCCGCAGACGCTCCGACGCCTTTCGCGCGGGCCCGCGCCAGGCCGTCGGACTCCACCACGCCGACCACGTAACGGACATCGATCACCTGGCTTCGCTGCAGTTTGGCCAGCGGATCGGTCCCGATGTTCCCCGGCCCCACGATCGCTGCCGTCACCTTCGTTCGGCTCATACGACCCAGGTTCGTGGCCGCGGGCGCAAAGCCGAAGCGGACCGTTTCTCTCATCGAAACGGCAACCGTTGACGCTCCGGCGAAGCCGGTATTCACTGCGCTTCTTCCCGACGGACACGACGATTGCGAGGAACACCGTGGGCGAAATTCTCGGGATCGGGGTGACGCACTACCCGCCACTGTCCGGGGTGGACGAGGACATGGCGTGGCTGCTGCGGAAGAACCTCCAGGATCCGCTCGTGCCCGAGCACGCGAAAGATCCGGCCTCGTGGCCGGAACGGATGCGGCAGGAGTGGGGTTCCGACGAGGGCCGGGCCGCGGCGACCCGGCACCGGGAACGGCTGGTGTCCGCCCTCGACCACTGCCGCTCGGAGATCGACGCCTTCGAGCCGGACGTCGTCCTGATCTGGGGCGACGACCAATACGAGAACTTCCGCGAGGACATCATCCCGCCGTACGCGGTCCTGGCCTATCCCGACCTGACGATCAAGCCGTGGGCGACCATGGCGCACTCGTCGGGCATGGACGACAAGCCGAACGTGTGGAACGAGGGCCCCGACACGGTGCTGGAGGTGAAGGGCGCTCCGGACATCGCGAGGGGCTTGGCGAAGGACCTCCTGGAGCAGGGGATCGACGTCTCGTACGCGTACCGGCCTCTCCATCAGGAAGGGTTCGCGCACGCCTTCCTCAACACCTTGCTCTACCTCGACTACCACCGCCGCGGGTTCCCCTATCCGGTCATCGCGTTCCCGCTGAACTGCTACGGATCGCTCGTCGTGGCGAACAAGGGGTTCGCGGTGTCCCTCGGCGAGACGCCCGCGCAGCTGGATCCGCCGTCGCCGCCGCCGTGGCGGTTCATGGAGGTGGGCCGGGCCGTGGCGCGGGCGTTCGCCGCCACCGACCTTCGGGTCGTCCTCGTCGCGTCCTCCAGCTGGAGCCACGCCTTCAACACCGACAAGACGTGGCGACTCCAGCCCGACGTCGCCGCCGACCGCGTGCTGTACGACGCGATGACCAAGGGCGACTACGACGTCTGGCGCACCCGGACGACGACGGAGATCGAGGACAGCGGCCAGCAGGAGCTGCTCAACTGGTACACGTTGGCCGGGGCCATGGAGGAACTCGGCCGTCCGAAGCCGGACTGGAGCGTGTTCGAGGAGTCCTACGTCTTCAACTCGTCCAAGGTGTTCGCGGTCTACCGGCCGTGAAACCGGACCTGCAGCGCATGCTCCGGACCGCGGCCAGGGCGCTGTCCGGGGCGGGACTCGTCACGGCGTACGGGCACTGCTCGGTCCGGCGCGACGAGTCCACTTTCCTCGTCACGCCGGCCGTCCCACTGGGACAGATCGGGCGACGACCCGGCATCGTCGCCGCGGTGACCGGCGAGCTGCCCCGCGATGTTCCGGGTGAGGTCCGGCTGCACCAGGCGATCTACCGGCGCCGAGCCGACGTCGGTGGTATCGCGCGAGTGCTACCCGTCGCGGTGCGGGCGCTGTCGGCGCTCGGGTGCACCGCGCGTCCGCTCGACGGTACCGGGGCGTACTTCGCTCCGGGACCGCCGTTGTGGCCCGATCCCCGGCTGGTCCGGACGGAGATGGCCGCGGAGTCGGTGGCGGAAGCGCTGGGGAACGCGCCGGCGATCGTGCTTCGCGGCAACGGTGCGGTCGTCGTGGGTGAGTCATTGCCGCGGGCTGTGGTTCTCGCGCAGTTCCTCGAGACCGCGAGCGAAATGGATCTGGCCGTGCGGTCCACCGGTGCCGGCGCCGTCGAATTCAGCGCGGACGAAGCCACAGCCCGTGCGGTGTGGACCGGCGGGATCGAGGAGCGCATGTGGTGCTACCTCACTCGCGACGCCCCCGAAGCCCGACGCGTTCGGTGAGGTACGGGCCGGTGACGCTGGCGGGGTCGGCGGCGACTTCGTCCGGCGTCCCCTGGGCGACGATGCGGCCACCGCCGGGGCCGCCGACGGGGCCCAGGTCGAGCACGTGGTCGGCCGCGGCGATCAGGTCGAGGTCGTGGTCGATGACGACGACAGTGGCCCCGGCGTCCAGGAGGCGGTCGAACACCGCCACCAGGGCGCGGATGTCGGCCGGATGCAGTCCGGTCGAGGGCTCGTCGAGCACATACAGCACGTTCCGCTGGCTGCTGCGCAGGCGCGCGGCGATGCGCAGGCGCTGGGACTCCCCGCCGGACAGGGCCGGCGTCGGCTCACCGAGCCGCAGGTACCCCAGCCCGACCTCGGCCACGGGCCGCAGCGGCCGGACAATGGTGGGCACGTCGGCGTAGCGTTCCAGGGCTTCGTCGACCGTCAGCTCGAGAACGTCCGCGATCGTGAGACCGTCCACACGCGACTCGAGCGTCTTCTCACCGAACCGCGCGCCGTGGCAGGTCGGGCACTCCACCGTGATGTCGGGCAGGTACTGCACGTCCAGGTCGATCGAACCGAGGCCCTTGCAGGTCGGGCACTGCCCCTCCTTCGTGTTGAAGGAGAACTGCCCGGCGGCCTGTCCGGTCGCGGCCGCGAAGCGGGCTCGGATCGCGTCGAAGGCACCGGTGTAGGTGCCCGGAGTGGACCGGGCGTTGAGGCCGATCGGCGTCGCGTCGATCTCCACGACGCCGCGTAGCGGTCCCAGCTCCAGCCGGGCGACGTGGCCGGGCAGCGGCGTGCCGGCCAACTGTGCCCGCGCAGCGGGGACCAGGCTTTCCAGCACCAGGGCGGTCTTGCCCGTGCCGGACGGGCCGGCGATCGCGGTGAGCCGGTTGAGCGGGAACGTGGCCGTCACCCCGGACAGATTGTGGAGGCTGCTGACGGTGATGGTGGCCGGTTCGCCGGCGCGCGGTCGTGGCGCGCGCTCGACCGTTTCGCGGCCCGTCAGGAACGGGCCGATGATCGACCGCTCGTCGGCTTCGATCTCGGCCGGGGTGCCCTCGGCGACGACCGTGCCGCCCTGCCGCCCGGCACCAGGGCCAAGCTCGATGATCCAGTCGGCGGTGCGGATCACGTCGAGGTCGTGCTCGACCAGCACCACCGAGTTGCCGTTGCGCACCAGGGCGTCGATGGCCTTGCGCAGCCCCGCGACATTGCTCGGGTGGAGCCCGACGGACGGCTCGTCCAGGACGTACAGCATGCCGGTCGTGCTCGCGTGGACAGTCGAGGTGAGCTCGATGCGCTGCCGCTCGCCGGTGGACAACGTCGATCCGGCCCGGTCCAGGTTCAGGTAGCCGAGGCCGAGCTCCAGCAGCGGGGTGAGCGCACCGGTGAGCTCACCGACCAGCCCGGTGGTCAGCCGGGTCAGCTCGGCCGGCATCAGCGCGGGCAGGCCGCCGGCGAACGCGGCGAGGTGGTCGAGGTCCTGAGCACTGAGTTCGGCGAGGTCGCGGCCGTCCAGGTGGCTGGTCAGGGCCTCGGACCGCAGCCGGGAGCCGTGGCAGACCGGGCAGGTGTGCGTGACGAGGAACTTGCTCTTCTCCGAGCGGCGGGCGGCGGTGATGGCGTTGTCGTAGGTGACCTCCAGGGTCACCTGCCTGCCGTTGCGGCCCGAGACGACGACCTGCTGCCGCACCGGCTCGCCGTGCATGACGAAATCCTTCTCCCGGGCGGTGAGCTCGCGGTACGGCACGTCCAGCCGCACTCCCAGCTCACCGGCGGCGTACCGGCTCAGCCGCCGCCCGCCGACGTTCCACGACAGCACCGCGCCCTCGTCGATCGTCTTGCCTGGGTCCGGCACCAGCGCCGTGGGGTCGACCTCGGTGCGCACGCCCGTCCCGTCGCAGCCCGGGCAGGCACCGACGGAGTTGAACGCGAACGACTCCGCGCCCGGGTGCTCAAACCGCACCCCGCACACCGGGCACACGATCTCCATCCCCTGCGTGGCGACCGCCGGTGGCACATCGTGGCCGTTGGGACAGCGGTGGGTCCCCAGGCGCGACATGATCAACCGCAGGACGTTGAGGACCTCGCTCATCGTCCCGACCGTGCTGCGCGGTCCGGGGACCGGTGGCCGCTGCCGCAACGCGAGCGCCGGTGGCAAGTGGTCGATGCGGTCGGCGTCCGGCCGCTGGGCCTGGCCGATCCGCCGCCTGCTGTAGGTGGACAGGCCCTCGAGGAACCGGTGCAGCCCTTCGGCGTACAGCGTCCCCATCGCGAGCGACGTCTTCCCCGACCCCGACACCCCGGCCACCGCCACGGTCCGCCACAGCGGCACGTCGACGTCGAGGTCGCGCAGCGAGTTGTGCCGCACGCCGCGGACCTCGATCGCGCGGGGGAGGTGATGCGGCCGGGGTGTCATCACGGGCTCCTTCACGGGTTGGCGCCGGACAGGAAGGCGGGGAAGGACCGGATCCCGGGCCGCAGCGCCGAGGTGGTGGCGAAGTCGGCCTGGTACCCCGGCGTGGTCGCGAGCCAGGTGTACATCGCCTGCCGGTCCGCGTCGGCGACCGCGTCGATCGGCGTCGGCTCGAACCGGGTGGGGCGGCCCGAAGCCTCGGCGAAGGCCGCCGCCATCTGCTCCGGCGTCAGCTCGTCGCCGGCGATCTCCAGCTGACCGCCCGGGATGGCGTCGGGGTCGAGGACCGCCCGGGCGGCGATCGCGCCGATGTCGTCGGAGGCGATCATCTGGACCGGCACCCCTGGCGCGAAGGCGTACCGGAAGACCTGCCCGTCCGCCTCGGCGGTGACGACACCGGCACGCATCAGGTTTTCCATGAAGAAGACCGGCCGGATCACGGTCAGCGGCACGCCGGTCGAGCGCAGCCGCTGTTCGATCGCCCACTTGCTCTCGAAGTGGGGGATCCCGGTCGCCCGGTCCGCGCCGCCGACGGAGCTGTAGACCACGGACGGCACTTTCGCGGCGACGACGGCGTCCGCGATGGCCGATCCCTGCCGGACTTCCGAATCCGCCCCGTCGGCGTTGTACGTCGTCATCGCGAAGACCGCGGCTGTGTCCTGGAAAGCGGCCACCAGCGAGCCCGCGTCCGCCAGGTCGGCGCGGACGGTGTCCGCGCCGGCCTCCCGCAGCCGGTGCGCGCTCGCGCTGTCGGGGTCGCGGACCAGCGCGAGGACGTGTGCGCCGTGCTCGAGAAGGTGGCGGGCCACGGCGCCGCCTTGGCGGCCGGTGGCGCCGAGCACCGCGATCGGGCTGCTCATGACCGGATGAAGTCGAGCAGGTCGGCGTTGATGGTGTCGGCCTCGGTGGCGGGCATGCCGTGCGGGAATCCCGGGTAGGTCCTGAGGGTGCCGTTGCGCAGCAGCCCGGCCGAGAGCGGGCCCGAGTCCGCGTAGGGGACGATCTGGTCGTCGTCGCCGTGCATGACGAGGGTCGGGACGGTGATCTTCTTCAGGTCTTCGGTGAAGTCGGTCTGGGAGAAGGCGACGATCCCGTCGTAGTGGGCCTTCGCGCCGCCTTCCATGCCCTGGCGCCACCAGTTGCGGATCAGACCCTGGGAGGGTTCGGCGCCGGGGCGGTTGAAGCCGTAGAACGGGCCGGAGGCCAGGTCGAGGTAGAACTGGGCCCGGTTGGCGGCCAGCTGGGCCTGCAGGTCGTCGAAGACGCTCTTGGGCAGGCCGCCGGGGTTGGCGTCGGTCTGCACCATCAGCGGCGGCACGGCCGCGATCAGGACGGCTTTGGAGACGCGGGATTCGCCGTGGCGGGCGAGGTAGCGCACGACCTCGCCGCCGCCGGTGGAGTGGCCGACGTGAATGGCGTCGTGCAGGTCGAGGTGGCTGGTCAGCGCGGCCAGGTCGTCGGCGTAGTGGTCCATGTCGTGCCCGTCGGCGACCTGCGCGGAGCGGCCGTGCCCGCGCCGGTCGTGGGCGATGACCCGGTAGCCGTGGGCCAGGAAGAACAGCAGCTGGGTGTCCCAATCGTCCGCCGAGAGAGGCCAGCCGTGACTGAACACGATCGGCTGACCGGTACCCCAGTCCTTGTAGAAAATCTCCACGCCATCAGCAGTCGTGATCGTCGGCATGATGCACTCTCCATTCCTAGCGGCGAAGCCTTCGCCTCGCCATCCGAAGGTGTCACTATCTTGGGCCCGGCTCCGCCCGGCAGGGCCCGTCAGATGACTGGTCCCCCGACGGTCGGCCAGGTCCTCCTGGCCGTCGGATATCACCTGCGCCGGTCCACGGCATGGGTCTGATGCACGTCGCAATCAGGTGCTCCGTGTTGAGGCATTTGATCGACGAAGCCGCGTCGGCGAGGACGAGAGCGGGAACGGGCCGCGCGGCATCGCGCTCATGGGCAGTGCGCTGACCATGACCGTGGCCATCAGACCACGGCGAAGCACCGCCCGCAGGCGGAGGTGGCGTGCCGGCACGGTGACCGCCCCGCTAACCCTCCGCGCTTGGCATCCCACCGTGCCGCGATCACGGTCGGCCAAGAAGGGCTCGTCGCAGGTGGGCCAGCAAGCGACAGGAAGACGACGCGGCCCGGCGGGCGAGGGTGGGTGTGCCTCGCTGGACTCCTGGTCCTCACGTGCGGTGGCATGGCGGACGGCAGCAGCATCGAGTAGACCGAAGCGACCTGGAACCCGACCACAGGTTTGTGATCGGCTTTCCCCGGCTATGACAACTGCTACGCCCTCAAACTGGCGAGACGTCTGAAGGCACTGGGCGCCGCGAAATACCAGGTCGACGGGGATTCCGCGACCTCAGGTCCCGGCTTCGGCGTAACAGTCCATCCAGGTGCTCTCGACCTGCCGCACCACTGGCGGCAGCCACGGCTTGTGCTCGTGAACTCCATGGCGGACCTCTTGCATGACGTCCGCCAGACGCTGATCAACATCGACCCGGCGGACGAGGCGAAGGTCTACCCGTCTGTCTGGCCTGCAGCTGATCTACCACGCCGGACAGCGAACAGCGCGAGCCAAGACCAATCTCGACCCGCACAGTTGGGGTTATGGGAAGTGTCCGAGGGGGGACTTGAACCCCCACGCCCTTTACGGGCACTAGCACCTCAAGCTAGCGCGTCTGCCATTCCGCCACTCGGACCTGCTCTTCTCTTGTGCGCACAAGAGTAGCCCATCCGCGGACGCTCGTTCACGGGGGGTGGGTCACTGCGCGTGATCAACAGTGCGCTATAAGAGCGGGCGGTCACACAGGGTGAGGCGGGTAGGCTTGAGCCGAGGCCTACCCGGAGGAGCGCGAAGTGCCTGGCTGGCTCACGGGTGTCCTGATCGCGGCTGGCGTCGTGCTTGCCTCGTGGGCGCTGCTGATTCTCCTCGCTAAGTTGCTGCCGCCGGGGTTGGCCCGGGATCTCGCGCGGCTCCTGCCGGACTGTGTGACCACCGTCAAACGGCTCCGCAAGGATCCGCGCGTGCCGCGGCGGGCGAAGGTCGCCGTTGTGGTCGCGGGGCTCTGGGTGCTCTCGCCGGTCGACCTGATCCCCGAGTTCCTGCCGGTCATCGGGCCTCTCGACGACGTTCTGGTCGTCGCGCTGGCTTTGCGGTATGCGGCGCGCCGGGTGCCGCCGGGTGTGCTTGAACAGGCATGGCCCGGCAACCGCGAGCTGCTGGACCGGCTCGTCGGGCGTCGTGGCGGAAAATCGCCGGACACCGACACGTCCGGGGAATAGCGTCCGGGTCGTGGATCTCAGCATGGACCGCCGCGCGATGGTCGCGGCACTCACCACCGTCGTCCTGTGGGCGTCGGCCTTCGTGGCCATCCGGGCGGCGGGTGAGCACTTCGCGCCGGGCGCGCTGGCGCTCGGGCGGCTCGTCGCCGGCGCGCTCACCCTGCTCGTCTTCCTGGTCATCCGGCGCGAAGGGCTGCCGAAACGCGAGGCGTGGCCGGGCATCGCGGGGGCGGGCGTGCTGTGGTTCGGCGCTTACATGGTGGTCCTGAACTGGGGCGAACAGCTCGTCGACGCGGGCACGGCCGCCATGCTGGTCAATGTCGGCCCCATCCTGATCGCCCTGCTCGGCGGCTGGCTGCTGCGCGAAGGCTTCCCCGGGCGGCTGCTCGCGGGGCTCGCCGTCTCCTTCGCCGGCGCCGTGGTCGTGGGGCTGTCGATGTCCGGCCGCGGCCACGCGCCCGTCCTCGGCGTGGTGCTCTGCCTGCTCGCGGCCATCACCTACGCGGGTGGCGTGGTCAGCCAGAAACCCGCTCTGAAGCACGCCTCGGCCCTCCAGGTCACCACCTTCGGCTGCCTGATCGGCGCCCTCGCGTGCCTGCCATTCGCCGGGCAGCTCCTCGACGACCTCGCGACCGCGCCCGCCGAGGCCACCCTCAGCATGCTCTACCTCGGCGTCTTCCCGACCGCGCTCGCCTTCACGACCTGGGCGTACGCGCTGGCCCGCACGACCGCGGGGAAGATGGGCTCGACCACCTACGCCGTGCCGGCCGTGGTGGTGCTGATGGCCTGGGCGGTGCTCGGCGAGGTGCCTGGCTGGCTCTCGCTCGCCGGCGGAGTCCTCTGCCTGGCCGGGGTGGCGGTCTCGCGCACGAAACGTGAACCCGTGCTCGTCCGGCAACGGTTGTGAGACGGTTCGCGGTGGGTACCCCGCCGGCATGACTGACGCCCGTCTCGACGACGAGAACCCCGAGGCCGACCGGTACGACCGCGCGACGGTCGAGGCAGTAGGCAAGCTCACCGAGGCCCTGGAGACCCTCGAGGTCGCGCGCGGGCACCTCTACCAGTTCCACCGCATGACCGGCACCACCGACTTCGCCGTCGGCGAGGCCGTCGAGCTGCTGCGCAAGGCGGGCCACGACGAGCTGGCCGACCGCATCGCCCGCGAGCTGGTGGGCCGCAACGTGCTGCCAGGGCGGTGGACGTTCCAGGTGGTCGAGGACTTCGACGACACGTACTACCAGCCGTTCCGCGCGTTCGAGCGGCAGGCGCGCGAGCTGACCGGCGGGCGGCGGCACCTGTTCGAGGCGGAGCTGAAACGGGAGCGGCGCTCGCGGGGGGTGGCCGGGCACGAGGCGACGCCGGACGAGCGGGTGGGCTGAATGCAGACGTTCCTGCCGTACCCGGGGTTCGCCGAAACCGCGCGGGTGCTGGACACGCGGCGCCTCGGCAAGCAGCGCGTCGAGACGTTGCAGGTGCTGCGGGCGCTGACGGTGCCGAACTACGGGTGGCGGCACCACCCGGCGGCGAAGATGTGGACCGGCTACGAGGAGGCGCTGACCCGCTACGGGCTGGAGGTGTGCCGGGTGTGGTGCGCGGCCGGGCACACCGACACGTGCGCGGTGAAACTGACTGACGACCTGGCGCGCGCGGTCGGGGTGCCGCAGCCGCGGGACGAGCAGGCGCTGCGGGAGGCGGGGGAGATGCCGCCGTGGCTCGGCGACCCGGAGTTCCACCGCAGCCACCAGTCGGCGTTGCTGCACAAGGATCCGGAGCACTACCGGCGGTTCTTCGACGGGGTGCCGGACGACCTGCCTTATGTGTGGCCGGCTTCGGATCGGCCGTCGCGGTTGGTCCGCTCGTGAAGGTGCCGGTGGGGTGGCGCGGGGGTTGGATGGGCGCGTTGGTGGTGGACGGCTTGGGGCGGCCGTCGCGGTTGGTCCGCTCGTGTGGGTGCCGGTGGTGGTGGGGGAGCGACCGGTGTGGTGGCGGGATTGAAAGGGCGCGCTGGTAGAGGACGGCCTAGGCGGCCGTCGCGGTAGGTCCATTCGTGAAGGTGCGGGTGGGGTGGATGGGCGTGCTGGTGGTGGACGGCTTGGGGCGGCCGTCGCGGTTGGTCCGCTCGTGAAGGCGTCGGTGGTGGTGGGGACCGGCCGGCGGGGGGCTGGTGCGGGGGCGCCGCCGTCAGTCCGGCCTGCCTGCGCGGTTGGTCCACCCGTGAAGGCGGGCGCGGGTGGCCCGGCCGGCGGGGCGGCAGGATTCCAGGTGGCGGCTGGACGAGCCCTTACGCCCGGGTGTCGCGGGGGCTCCAGTCCTCGCTGCGCAGCTGGTAGCGCCGCTCGGCGTAAGCGAGGTCGTCCTTCCACAAGCGGGCCGCCGCGTGGCGCATCAGCGGGCGCAGCGCGGGCGCGGCTGCGCGGGCGAGCCGGAAGCCGGGCCGGGACGACGCCGCCATCACCGCCTCGATCACCGCCGTGCGGGGGCGGCCGTCGCGGCCCGGGCCCAGCGGCGTGGCGTGCGTTTCGACCACACTGCCGACCCCCTCGCCCTCGGTGATGCGCATGACGATCGTCCGCGGACCGGGGCAGGTGAACTCCGCCTGGACGGGCACGCCGAGCGTCGGGGTGACGCGGAAGGTCACCGACACGACGAACCGGTCGTCGGAATCGGCCACGTCGACCTCGGCCGGCGCGGACAGCACCCTCAGGCGCGTGAACGAGTACGGGTGGAACCACGAGCCGTGCCACGGGTCGAGCCGGTTCGCGATCACGTCCCGCGGCTCGCACACACCCTCCAGCCGCGCCACCGAGTCCACCCCACCCGCGGGCCGGGCGGGCACGACCGGCGCGGGCAACGGCTCCTCGCCGCCGGCCCGGTCCAGCCGCACCCACGCCAGCACCCCGTCGTCGAACGCGGGACGGCACGACCGCTCGTCCAGCCGCAGCCCGTGCCACCGGCACAGCAGGCCGCCGTCGTCGACCGCGCCCAGCGCCATCGGCGCGCCCAGGTGCGGGCACGCCCCGGGCCCCACCAGCAGCTTCCCGGCCCGGTCCCGCCACGCGACCAGCTCGATCCCGGCCACGGAGAACCCGTAGGGCCGGTCGCCGCGCACGTCCCGGCTCGCCGCGAACACGTACCAGTTCCCCGACGGCCGCGCCTCGGCCCGCTTCAGCGCGGCCTCGATCAGCGACGGCTTCGCGTCGCGGTACGTGGGCTCCTGACGCGCCCACGGCGTGCGCGGGATCGGTTGCAGCGGCCAGTTCCGCGGCCAGCGCGGTGCCATCTCACCCTCCTAACGCGGCCAGCGCCCGCAGCGGCGCGAACCGCCCGCGGACCGGCACGGTGGTCAGTTCGTGCCCGGCCAGCCCCCACCGCGCGAGCAGGCAGTTCGCGGCGTGCCAGCCGGTCGCGGCCGCGCGTTCCATCAACGCGACCGGAAGATCGATGCGGATCCCGTCCCCGGCGAGCACGACCCCGTCGAACGGGGTGCGGACGCGGGGGCGGCGGGCGAAGTCGCCGACGCCGAACAGCGGGCAGTCCCGCCGCCACTGCACCAGCTCGCCGACGATCCGCGCGCCCGCGGTCTCCGGGTACAGCTGGTGCAGCCGGTCGACCAGCTGCTTGCGCAGCGCGACGACCTCGTCGGCGCAGGCGTAGGCGTGCAGCTCGACGACCGACCCGCCGTGCTCGGCGGCCCAGGTCGCGGCCTCGCGCTCGTAGCGGTCCAGCACGCTGATGTTGTCCAGCGGATCGAGCCCGCCGGTGGCGAGGAACGCGGGCCGGTCCGGCGCGACGGGGCGGTCCAGCCACAGCCGGTGCACCAGGAACGGCGGCGCGATCCGCAGCCCGAGCACCCGCGACCGCCACTCCTCGTCGGCGAGATCCGGCGACGCCGACACGATCGACTGCAGCCCGGACACGTCCGCCGCGAGCACCACACCGTCGGCGGCGAGACCGTCGACGGACCAGCGGGAGCCGTCGCGCGCCACGGATCCGGCCTCGGCGCCGGTGCGGAACCGCACCCCCAGACCCGCCAGGTACGCCCGCAGCGGCTCCCAAAGCGCGGTGTCGTAGGCCGAGTCCGGCACGTCGAACACGAGCCCCTCGGACGAGCCGAGGAAGTACAGGTGGAACATCGTCGCCAGCTCCGCGGCCGACATCTCCGACGGCGGTGCGAAGAAGCTGCGGGAGAACACCTCGAACGCCAGGTGCCGGGCGGCGGGCGGGAAGTTGATGCGCTCCAGGAACGTCGCCGCGTCCACGTCGTCGAGCTGGTCGTAGGTGCCCGGCACCGACACCGCGGCCAGCGGCGCGGCGGCGCGGGCGTTGAGCCGCAGCAGGTCCCGGACGCGGAAGGTGGGGCTGCGCAGCGCGAAGGCGAGCGCGTTCCACGGCGGCGTGCTCGGCAGCCCGCGGAAGGTGTCGCGGCGTCCTTCGCCGTCGACGAGCGGGTAGTCGGCGACCGGGCGCAGCCGCGACAGCTCCGGGTCGGCGCGCCGCAGCAGCGCGCGCAGGTTGTAGTACTGCCGGAAGAACGCGTGGAAGCCGCGGCTCATCGACACGGTGCTGCCGTCCGCGAGCCGGTCCGTCCACGCCGACACCCGCCCGCCGAGCTCGTCCTCCCGCTCGACGACCGTGACGGCCACGCCGCGCTCGGCCAGCCCGGTGGCGGCGGTGAGCCCGGCGATCCCGCCGCCCACCACCACGACCTCCGGCCGGTGCGGCAGCGTGCGGGCGTCCGCCGCACCGGCGGGGGCGCGGTGCCGGACGGCGCGGCGGTCGGTCACGCGGGCTCCTCGGGGTTGGTGGCCAGGAAGGTGTGCACGACGCCGCGCTGCCAGCCGGTCATCGTCTCGCTGTGCACGGCGGTGAACCCGGCGCCGGCGAGCCGTTGCCGGAACCGCGCGGCGCCGTCGAAGGCGAGGACGCTGCGCCACAGGTGCCGGTAGAGCGTCGCGTCGCCGGTCGCCACCCGCCCGGCCGGGATGATGATGCTCCAGCACACCGCGTGCCACACCAGGCGGGCGGCGAGCGAGTCGCGCACCGAGTACTCGTGCGCGGCGAACGTGCCGCCCGGCTTCAACAGCGCCCGCAGCGCGCGCAGCTGCCCGTCCGGGTCGGCGAGGTTGCGGATCAGGTACGCGGCGAAGATCCCGTCGAACGGCCCGGAGATCCCGGACGCGGCCAGCTCCTCGACCGGGCTGTGGACGAAGTGGACGGTCGAGGGCCAGGACTTCCGCCGCGCCTGGGCGAGCATCTCCGCGGAGGCGTCGAACGCGACGATCTCGGCGTGCGGCGCGGCCGCCAGCAACGCGGCGGTGGAGGCGCCGGTGCCGCAGCCCGCGTCGAGCAGGCGCAGGCCCCGGCCGCCGCCGGGCAGGCGCATCCGGCGGGCCGACAGGCGCAGGTGCTCGTGGTAGCCCGGGTTCGCGCCGACCAGCCGGTCGTAGGCGGCGGCGCCGGTGTCGAACGCGCCGGGCACCTCGTGGCGGGCCAGTCCGGTGCGGTCCAGGGTCATGCCTCCTCCTTGGCGGTGCGCCGTTCCCACAGCAGCAGCACGGCGGTGACCAGCGCGAACCCGAACAGGAAGTCCTCGACCGGGATGTCCCACGGAAAGCGCAGCCCGCTGGTGTGCTCGGGCGCGTAAAGCACGATCGGCGCGCTCAGCTTGGTGAGCCAGCCGTCCACCGGGATCTGGAAGCCGACCACGATCGCCATCGAGATCCAGTAGGCGGGCTTGCGGAACAGCCCGGTGCGCAGGTGCAGCAACTCCCACGCGCACACGGCGATCACCGCGAGCACCGCGGGCAGCGTGTACCCCAGCCCGGTCACCGGCGCACCTTCCGCAGCTCCCGCAGGCGGCCGAGCATCGCCTGCACGCACCCGTACGTCAGCACCCCGCACACCGGGATGACCAGGAAGAACAGCAGCTCCTCCAGCGGGATGGCGAACGGCAGCCGCACCCCGGTGACGTAGTCGGGGTTGTACCACCAGACTTCGGCGGCGATCGCGATCGCGTCCCAGACGAGGAACACCAGCGCGACCGGCAGCACCGCGCGCGCCAGCGCGACCGGGCGCCGGTAGACGCGCGCGCCCAGGAACTCCAGCGGCAGGGTGATCGCCAGGCACCCCGCCAGGACGAGCAGGTACTGGTAATGGTCCATTCACGCCCACCTCTCCGTCGCGG